>DASRTO010000465.1:0-3326 GCA_035655915.1 Anaeromyxobacteraceae bacterium | reverse complement strand
CTCGCCGACACCAGGTGTCCGAGGCGGCACCGCGCCCGTGGGCTCGGAGGCGCGACGGTCGCTAGCCCCCCAGCGCCGCCTTGAACTCGGCGAGCAGATCGCGCCAGTCCTCGATCCCCACCGAGACGCGCACCAGGGAGTCGGAGACGCCGTAGCGGGCCTTCTCCTCGTCCGACATCTCCGAATGCGTGGTGGACGACGGGTGGCAGGCGAGCGTCTCCACGCCGCCCAGGCTCACCGCGTCCTTGGCGATCTTGAGCTTGCGCAGGAAGTCGAAGGCCGCCTTCTTGCCGCCCCTGAGCTCGAAGGAGAAGACGCCGCCCGGGTAGCGGCACTGGGCGTCGCGGATCCGGATCTGCTCGGGCTCGGTGAAGAGCGTGGGATAGTGGACCCGCTCGATGGCCGGATGGCTGGCCAGGGCCTCGGCGATGCGCTGCGCGTTCTTCGACTGCCGGTTCATGCGCAGGCCCACCGTGGGGAGCCTTCCGTCGAGCAGCCAGCACTCGTCGGGCTGCAGGATGTTGCCCAGGATGGCGCGGGTCCCGCGCAGCTGGGCCAGCAGCTCCTTGTCCCGTCCCAGCACCACGCCTGCCAGCATGTCGCTGAAGCCGGAGAGGTACTTGGTGGCCGAGTACACCGCCAGGTCGGCCCCCAGCTCCAGCGGGTGCTGGAAGGCCGGTCCGAGGAAGGTGTTGTCCACCGCCGTGAGCGGCCGGTCGGGGTGGGCCCGGGCCGCCCGGGTCGCCTCGGCCACGTCGCTCATGCGCAGGGTCGGGTTGGCAGGCGTCTCCACGAAGATGAACCTGAGGTTGCGAGCCTCGGCGACGGCCCGCCGCAGGCCGGCGGTGTCGCCGGCCATCACCGGAAGGCCGTGCAGCCCCAGCGGCTCGAGGAGCTGATGGATGAGGTGCTGCGTGCCGCCGTAGAGCGGGGTGGTGTAGACGAAGCTCGACCCGGGCGGGCAGAAGGCGAGGAACGCCGTCGAGATGGCCGCCATGCCGGAGTTGAAGACCGCCGCCCCCTCGGCCCCGGCCTCCAGCGGCACGATCTGGTCCTCCAGGATCTCGGCGTTGGGATGGGAGAGGCGCGAGTAGATGAGGTCCACGCTCTCGCCCTCGCCGGGCCGGGCCTTGCCGAGGGCGATGTCGAAGGCCCGCTCGGCCGCCTCCGGGCTGGAGAAGACGTAGGTCGAGGAGCGGAACACGGCCGGCCGGGCCGACCCCACCGAGAGGCGCGGGTCGAAGCCGCGGGTCAGGACCGCGGTGGGCGGCCGGACCAGGTAGGGGGTGCGCTTGCGAGTCACCATGGCGTCGGCCTCCGGCGCCATCCTATCGCCCCGGGGAGCTGCCGTCGGGGGCTTCTCACGCGCCCGGGTGGGGCGCCGGGCGCGGCGTTACATCCAGGGGGTGTGGTCCGCCTCCGACCTGCGCGTTGACTTCCTCCCCCGGCGCGCCCATGGCCTCCCCGGGCGGCTGGGGCTCACCGCCGCCCCGGGGCGCTGGTGGCCGGGGCGCGATCCCGACTCCGAGGCGCAGCTCGATCGCGACCTGGCCCGGCTGCGCCATCGCTACCGAGCCGGCACGCTGGTGACGCTCATGGAGGCCTGGGAGCTCAAGGCCCGCGGCCTGGGCCGCCTCCTCGAGGAGGTCCCCCGCGCCGGGCTGGAGAGCCTGTGGCTGCCCGTCCCGGACATGGGGGCTCCCCCCTCGATGGAGGCGGCGCGGGCGCTGGTGGGGCGGATCCTGGAGCGGATGGAGCGGCGGCAGACGGTGGTGGTCCACTGCCTGGGCGGCCTGGGGCGCAGCGGCACCATCGCCGCCTGCGTCCTCGCCGCGCGCGGCCGCCCTCCGGAGCAGGCGCTCAGGCTGGTGCGCCGGGCGCGGCCGGGGGCGGTGCAGACCGAGGCGCAGGAGGCCTTCGTGACGGAGTTCCACGACGGCGACCCGGGCTCCCGGGACCGGGCCGCGCCGGGGCGCCGCTGAGCTCGGACGCCCTCCACCGGCCGGCCGACGTGTGGTAATCTTCCGCCCCTTTCGCGAGGGCCTGGGAGATTCATGAGCCAGAAGAAGAAGCTGAAGGTCGGCGTCCTCGGGGCGACCGGCATGGTCGGGCAGCGCTTCGTCGCGCTGCTCGAGAACCACCCCTGGTACGAGCTGACGCTGGTCGCCGCCAGCGCCAACTCCGCCGGGCAGAGGTACCAGGACGCGGTGAAGGGGCGCTGGGCCCTGAAGAGCGGCGTGCCGGCGGCCACCGCCGGGCTCACGGTCCGGAACGCCTCCGACGTGGCCGGCATCGCCGACCAGGTGGACTTCGTCTTCTGCGCCGTGGACATGACCAAGGAGGAGACGGCGAAGCTCGAGGAGGGCTACGCCCGGCGCGAGACGCCGGTGGTCTCCAACAACAGCGCGCACCGCGGCACGCCCGACGTGCCCATGATGATCCCCGAGGTGAACCCGGAGCACGCCGCGGTGATCGAGGCCCAGCGCCGGCGCCTCGGCACCCGGCGCGGCTTCGTCGCCGTGAAGCCCAACTGCTCGCTGCAGAGCTACGTCCCGGCCCTCCACCCCCTCATGAAGTTCGGGCCCAGGCGGGTGGCGGTCTGCACCTACCAGGCCATCAGCGGCGCCGGAAAGACGTTCGAGACCTGGCCGGAGATGGTGGACAACCTCATCCCCTTCATCAAGGGCGAGGAGGAGAAGAGCGAGAAGGAGCCCCTGAAGATCTGGGGCTCCATCCAGGACGGCCGGATCGTCCCGGCCGCCGAGCCGGTCATCAGCGCCCAGTGCATCCGGGTGCCGGCCAGCGACGGCCACATGGCGGCGGCCTTCGTCCAGTTCGAGAGGAAGCCCTCCCGCGAGGAGGTGCTGGCGCTGTGGAAATCCTTCGAGGGCAGGCCCCAGCGGCTCGGCCTCCCCAGCGCCCCCCGCCCCTTCCTCACCTACTTCGAGGACGAGTCGCGGCCGCAGACGCGGCTCGACCGCGACGCCGGCGACGGCATGGCGGTGACCATCGGCCGGCTCCGGCCGGACGCGCTCTTCGACTACCGCTTCGTGGCCCTGTCGCACAACACCGTGCGCGGCGCCGCTGGCGGGGCGGTCCTCACCGCCGAGCTGCTCACCGCCGAGGGCTGGATTCAATCGAGGTAGGGTGGGGGCTCGTCGCCGTCGTCTCATCGCGCTCGCCGCTTTCCGGGATCCCCGGCGGCCCGGCCTCGCCTCCGGGCGCTGTTCTCGCTCGCGACCGCGGAGTCCCTGTCGCGCGGCGACGGGGTGCGCCCGGCGGCTCGCAAACGTCGGTCGCGCAGCCCGATAGGTCCCCGGGGCGTT
>DASRTO010000464.1:0-5003 GCA_035655915.1 Anaeromyxobacteraceae bacterium | reverse complement strand
GCTCCGGCGGTGCGGTTCGTCGAGCGCAGGGGCAGGCGGATGAGCCTGCCCCGGAGCGAGCGGGGGGCCCGGGGGGGCCGCAGCCGCAGCCGGAGGCCCCCTCGGCGAGAAGACGCGGCACGCCCCCTGGCAAATGAGGCTAGTGCCGCCCTGAGAGATAAGCTCCGGTCGCGGCACTTAGCGCGGCGCCGGCGGGCCGGCCCGGCCCCGTCGGGGTATGATGACGGTCCGTGATCGCGCCGCCACTCTCGACCGCCCCCGGCGACACGCGGTTCCGGCGCTGGGGCCGGAGGGCGCTCACCATCCCGGCCTACCTGACGGCGCTGGTGGCCTTCGCCGGGATCTGGCTCCTGGCCCTGGTCCCGGTGCTGGCGCTGGACCTCGCCTTCCGCAGGCGCCTCGCGGCCCTGCGCTTCCTCACCGCGGTCCTGGTCTACCTGGCCTTCGAGGCCCTGGGCATCGCCTGGCTGGGCGCGCTGTTCCTCACCGGGCGCGCCACCCAGGACCGGCTCTTCCGCCTGGAGTGCTTCTGGGCCGGCGCAGTGCTCCACCTCCTGCTGCGCCTCTTCGGCATGAAGCTGGAGGTGCGGGGGCTGGAGGCCGCCCGGCCCGGGCCCATCATCGTGATGGGGAACCACACCTCGGTGGCCGACGTCCTCGTCCCGGCCACGCTGGTCGCCGGCCGGCAGGGGATCCGCCTGCGCTACGTGGCCAAGCTCGAGCTGGTGTGGGACCCCTGCGTCGACTTCGTCGGCCACTGGCTCCCCAACGTCTTCGTGCGGCGCGGCTCGGCGGACACGCCGGGCGACGTGGCCCGGGTGCAGCGCCTCCTCGACGGGCTCGGCCCGGAGGACGGGGTCTTCATCTACCCCGAGGGGACCCGCTACACCCGGGAGCGGCGCGAGCGGGTGCTGGCGGCCCGGACCGCCGAGGGCGCTTCCCGGCTGGAGCGCGACCTTCGGCTGCGCCACCTGCTGCCGCCCCGACTCGGGGGCGTGCTGGGGCTCTTCGAGAGGAACCCCGGCGCCGACGTGCTCCTCTTCGGCCAGGTGGGGCTGGAGGGGGTGCGGCGCCTCCCCGACCTGTGGAACGGCGTGCTCATCGGGCGCACCCTGCGGGTCGAGTTCTGGCGCCGGCCCTGGGCGGAAGTCCCCGCCGGTCGCGAGAGCCAGATCGACTGGCTCTACCAAGAGTGGGAGCGGCTGGACGGCTGGCTGGAGCGGCAGCGGACGCCGGTGGCGGCGCAGACCAGCGGCTAGCCACGTCCAGGCTCCAACGCCCGCCGTGGACGGGTGGACACGCCCACCCCGCTCGCCGCGGAACCACGGCCGAAACCGCGCGGCATGCCGCTTGCTGCGGCGTCCGGCAGGAGGCTCGGCCATGCGGACGTCGCCAATCCGGTCGCTCCCGTTCCTGCTCGCCGGGGCGCTGCTTCTCCCCTCGCCCGGGAGCGCCTCGCCGGCCGGGTCCGGAGGGGCGTCGCCCGTCCCTCCGCCAGCCGCGGGGGCGGACGACCGGGCCCCGGCGGACGCCGGGCCGCGCCTCCACCAACTGCTCCAGCGGGCGCGAGACCGAGCCGTCCTCGCGCCGGACCCTGCCCTTCCCGAGCCGCGCCGCGCCCCCCCGGGCGGCGCCTCCGGACCACCCCCGGGCTTCTCGGCCAGGGAGGAGAACGGCGAGCGGGTCGTGGAGTTCCCCCTGGCCCACACCCGCGTCTACGCCCAGGTGTCGGGCAACGTCGCCCGGGTGGAGGTGACGCAGCTCTACCGGAACCCCACCGACCGGCGCCTGGAGGCCATCTACGCCTTCCCGTTGCCGCCCAACGCGGCGGTGACCGACATGGCCTTCCGCATCGGCAGGCGGGTGGTCACCTCGGAGGTGAAGCGCCGCGAGGAGGCGAAGCGCACCTACCAGCAGGCGAAGGAGGAGGGCCGGACCGCGGCCCTCACCGAGCAGGAGCGCCCCAACCTCTTCACGCAGTCGGTGGCCAACGTCCCGCCCGGCGAGACGGTGGCGGTGCTGCTGCGCTACGTCCACGAGGTCCCCTTCGACGACGGGCGCTACCTGTTCCACTTCCCCACCACCATCGGTCCCCGCTACATCCCCGGCACGGCGGCGGGCCGCCAGGGCCCGGGCTGGGCTCCCGATACCAGCGAGGTCCCCGACGCCTCGCGGGTGACTCCGCCCACGCTCCCCCCCGGGGAGCGCCCCGCCGCGGACGTGGACGTGATGGTGCGCCTCGTCCCAGGAGACGCCTTCGCCGACCTCGGGTCGAGGAGCCACCGGGTGGTCTCCGGCATCGACGGCGACGGGGCGCGCCTCGTCGCCCTGGCCGAGGGCGACCGCCGCCCGAACAAGGACTTCGTCCTCTCCTGGCGGCCGGCCGCCCCCGAACCCGAGGCCCACGCCCTCCTGCAGCGCGAGAAGGGCGAGGACTGGCTCATGCTCTTCGTCCAGCCCCCGGCCGCCGTCCAGCCGGCCCAGGTCCGGCCCCGCGAGCTGGTCTTCCTGCTCGACAAGTCCGGCTCGATGAGCGGCCGGCCCATCGAGACCGCCAGGGCGGTGATCCTCCGCTCGCTCCGGGCGGTGGGACCGGAGGACACCTTCCAGATCGTGGCTTTCGACGGCGCCGCCGTCGCCATGAGCGACCGCCCGCTGCCGGCGACGCCCGGCAACGTGGTCGCGGCCGAGGCCTGGCTCTCACGGCTCGAAGGCGGAGGCGGCACGGAGATGCTGCAGGGGGTACTGGCGGCGCTCGGGCCCCCCGCCGATCCTCGCCGGCTCAGGATGGTGGTCTTCTGCACCGACGGGTTCATCGGCAACGAGGAGGCCATCGTCCGGGCGGTGGAGCGCACCCGCGGCGAGGCCCGGGTCTTCGGCTTCGGCATCGGCACCTCGGTGAACCGCTTCCTCATCGAGGGCGTGTCCCGGGCCGGGCGCGGCGCCGCCGAGGTCGTCGGCCTGCGCGAGCCGCCGGACGAGGCCGTGACCCGCCTCTTCAGGCGGCTCGACCGGCCGGTGCTTACCGACCTCGCCCTGCGCTTCGAGGGCGGCGAGGTGCGCGACCTCGAGCCGGAGCGCCTTCCCGACCTCTTCGCCGGCCAGCCGCTGGTTGTGGTGGGGCGATCCGGCCCCAGGCCTCCTCGCGCCGTCCTGCTGTCGGGGAAGCTCGGCGGAGCCCCCTGGGAGCGGCGCCTGGCGGTCGTCACCCGCTCCGGAGCCTCCGCTCCCGAGGCGCCGGTGGTGGGGACCCTGTGGGCCCGGCGCCGCATCGACGGCCTCGCCGACGCCACGCCTCGGGGCGTGGACCCCCGCGCCGCCGTCGAGCAGGTGGTCCAGCTCGGCCTCCGCTTCAAGCTGGTCACCGCCTGGACCTCCTTCGTGGCCGTGGAGCGCGAGCTGCTCTCGGACCCGGGCCTGCCGCTCTCGCAGGTCGTGGTGCCGAACGAGATGCCCGAGGGCGTGTCCTTCGAGGGCATCTTCGGCCCGGCCACCGAGGTGAAGGTGACGCCCGGCCGGGTGAAGCCCGGCGACCCCGAGATCCGCGTGGCCGCGCCGCCCACGGTGCGCGCGGTGACGGTGGCCCTCCCCTTCGAGCCGTCCCCACGGGACGCCGCGCGCGACCCGGCCTCGGGGGACTGGGTGCTCCGCTTCCTCGTCCCCTCCGGCCTCCCCGACGGCAGCTACCAGGCGCGGGTCACCCTGGTCCACCTGGGCGGCCGGATCGAGGAGCGAAGCGCCCCCATCCGCGTGGACACCACGCCCGCGGCGGTGGCCGTGCTCTCGGTCTCGGACCTCGCGCCGGGCCAGGCGCTGCGCCTCTCCATGAAGCCGGCCTTGCCGCTCTCCCGCGCCGCTGCGGCGGCGAGGGCACCAGCGGGCGCCGCCGACGCCCTCAAGGGGGCCATGGAGGTGAAGGAGATCCTAGTCCGCGCGCCATGGGGCGAGGTGTCCCGGGCCCGGATGGAGGGGGTGCTGGGGGTGTGGCGCGCCGAGCTTTCGGTCCCTCGCGACTGGCGCGGCCGGGCCCAACTGGAGATCGTGGCCTCGGACGCGGCCGGCAACGTGAGCCGACGGCACTACCAGGTCGATGGTCCCGGCGGGGCCACCCCGCTCCGCGGCGTCCTGGCGACGCTGGCGGCGGTCGCGCTGGGCGGCGCCGGGCTGGTCCTCCGGAGGCGCGGGACGCGGCAGGGAGCCTCCGGCGGCCCCCGGGGGCTTCGTCCCGGCGGCCGGTGCTGCGCGGCGACCTGGTTCGCCCGGCCGCGTCGCGCAGGCGAGTGACTCGCGAGCGCGGCGACCGCGGCACTCGCGGCGCCGCTCCGCAATGCCGCCGGGACGAAGTCCCCGTTGGCGGCCCGTGGCACCACCGGTTCCGTCCTCTCCATGACGCATCCCAGCCCGTGTTCGCGGCGACACGTCGCTGCCGGTGCGCTGCGGCCTCCCTCGGTTCCCGGCGCCTCTCACTCGCCGCCCGACGCGTCACGCCCAGGCACGCGCGTTGCTTCATCAGGAGGCAACCGGAGACCCACATGGACGCCACGCTACGCAACGCCCTCGTCGCCATCGCCGCCATCGCCGCCGCGGCGCTGGTCCTCTTCTTCCTCTTCTCCGCGGATCCGCCACCGGCCGCGGCCCGCCCCTCGGCTCCGGCCTCTGCCACACCCCCAGCGCCGGTCCCGCCGCCGGTGGAGGTCCTGCCGAACCGCGTCAAGCCGGGCGACCCCGAGATCCGGGTCCCGGCCGATCCGGCGATGACGGCAGTGCGGGTGGAGCTGCCCTTCCACCCCGGCCCCCGCGACGCGGTCCTGGACGAGGGCAGCCGTTCCTGGGTGCTGCGTTTCCTCGTCCCTCCCGGGGTCGCCGACGGCACCTACCAGGCCAAGGTCACCGTGCTGCGCCGCGACGGGAGCCTCGAGCTGCGCTCCGCGCCGGTGCGGGTGGACACCGCGCCGGCGGCCGTGGCGGTCCTCTCCGCGCCCGACGAGGTCCGGCCCGGCGAG
>DASRTO010000463.1:0-1618 GCA_035655915.1 Anaeromyxobacteraceae bacterium | reverse complement strand
TCTCCAGCGCCTTGTCCACCTGCCAGGGCAGCGCCCCCTCCTCCAGCATGAAGAGGCACTGGCGCAGGTACTGCTCCAGCATGCGGTTGCCGATGAAGCCGTCGCAGACGCCGGAGACCACCCCGGTCTTCTTCATCTTCTTGGAGAGCCCCATCACCGTGGCCAGCACGTCCCTGGCGGTCTTCTTGCCGCGGACGATCTCCAGGAGCTTCATCACGTTGGCCGGGCTGAAGAAGTGGGTGCCGACGACGTCCTGGGGCCGCCGGGTGAAGGCCGCGATCTTGTCCACGTCCAGGGTGGAGGTGTTGGTGGCCAGGATGGCCCCCTCCTTCATCACCTCGTCGAGCTTCTTGAAGACCCCCTCCTTCACCGCCAGGTCCTCGAAGACCGCCTCCACCACGATGTCGGCCCCTCCCACCGCGGCGTAGTCCAGGGTGGGCCTGATGAGCCCCATCCGCTCCTCCACCTGGGCGGCGGTGAGCTTGCCCTTCCTCATGCTCCCCTCGTAGTTCTTGCGGATGGTGGCGAGCCCCTTGTCGAGCGCCTCCTGCTTCACCTCCAGCACCGTCACCGGGATGCCGGCGTTGGCGAAGTTCATGGCGATGCCGCCGCCCATGGTGCCGGCGCCGATCAACGCCCCGCTCCTCACCGGGCGTACCGGGGTGCCCTCGGGGACGTCCGGAATCTTGGAGGCCGCCCGCTCGGCCAGGAAGGCGTGGCGCAGCGCCCGCGACTCGGGGGTCGCCATGAGCTGCAGGAAGAGCTCCCGCTCCAGCTTGAGCCCCTCCTCGAAGGGCTTCAGGGCCGCCGCCTCCAGGGCGTCCACGCACTTCACGGGGGCGGGGTAGTCCTTGGCCGCCGCCCGGGCGGTGTTGCGGGCGAAGCCCAGGAACGCCTCCGGGCTCTCGTGCTTGACCGCCCGCTCGCGCAGCAGCGGGAGCGGGCGGGCCCCGGCCACCCGCCCGGCGAAGGCCCGCGCCCCGGCCAGGAGGTCGCCCTGGATCATCTCGTCGAAGAGCCCGGCCTTCGCGAGCTGCTCCGAGGGCAGCGGGTTCCCGGAGACCACGAGGTTGAGCGCCATCTCCAGCCCCACCGCCCGCGGCATGCGCTGCGTGCCGCCGGCGCCGGGGAGGAGCCCGAGCTTCACCTCCGGGAAGGCGATCTGCGCTCCCGGGGCGGCCACCCGGTAGTGGCAGCCCAGCGCCAGCTCCAGCCCGCCCCCCATGGCCACCGAGTGGACGGCGGCCACCACCGGCTTCTCCGACCGCTCGATGGCCCGGATGACGGTGTTGAGGTTGGGCTCGGCGTAGGCCTTGGGGGTGTCGAACTCGCGGATGTCGGCGCCTCCGGAGAAGGCCTTGCCGGCGCCGGTGATCACCACCGCCTTCACCGCCGGATCGGAGGTGGCCCGCTCCAGCCCCTCCACGATGCCGCGGCGCAGCTCGTGGCCCAGCCCGTTCACGGGCGGGTTGTCCAAGGTGATGACGGCCACGGCTCCGTCCACGGCGTAGCGTGCCTGGCTCATGCGCTCTCCTCTTCGCCCCCCACGGCCGGCGGGGGCTCAGGCGTTCTCGACGAACCGCTCCAGGTGGTGCTCGGTGTCGCCCAGCGACAGCTC
>DASRTO010000462.1:0-10424 GCA_035655915.1 Anaeromyxobacteraceae bacterium | reverse complement strand
CGCTCGCGGCCCAGGGCGTCTACCACCTGGGGCGGATCACCACCTACGGCGCGGTGGGCGCGGCCATGGGCCTGGCCGGCTCGTTCGTGGACGTGGCCGGCCGCCTCGCGGGCGCGCAGCGGGTGGTCTCGGTGGCCGCTGGCCTGGCGATGGTGGCCATGGGGCTGGGCGCGGCCGGGATCGCCGGGTGGGCGCGTCGCCTCGAGGCCCGCGCCACCGACCGGGTGGTGGCCGCGGTGCGGGGCCTCCTGGAGGGCGGCGGCCCCGGGCGTCTCTACCCGCTGGGCCTCCTGCTGGGCCTGCTCCCCTGCGGCCTGTCGTACTCGATCTTCGTGGGCTCGGCCGCCACCGGCGCGCCCGTGCCGGGGATGCTGCTGGCGCTGGCCTTCGGCCTGGGGACCACGCCGGCGCTGCTCCTCGCCGGGGCCGCCGCCACCCTCCTCTCCCAGCGCCTGCGCGGCTGGCTCTACCGGGCCGGCGGGCTGTTGGTCGCCGTCCTGGGCGCCCTCTTCCTCCTGCGGGGCCTGGGGCTCCGGCTCGGGTCGTGATTCATGTGAGGCGCGCGCCGGCCGCCCTCGTTGACCGGGCCCGGTGCCCGGGATAGAGCGGGCCAGCCATGCCCCGCTGCGACCACTGCCTCCTCGAGTTTCCCGAGCGCGAGGCGGTGCGCGAGCGGGCCGGCGGTGAGGAGCGGGTCTTCTGCTGCCAGGGGTGCCGCGGGGTGTGGCGGCTGGTCCACGAGGAGGGGCTCGACCGCTTCTACCGCGAGCGGCGCTGGGACCAGCCCGGGCTGCCGGCGCGGCCCGGCGAGGCCCCGCCCGACGCCTCCGCCTTCGAGGGCTCGGTGCGGGAAGCCGGCGCGGAGCGGGAGATGGATCTGTACCTGGACGGCATCCGCTGCGCCTCCTGCGTCTGGCTGAACGAGCGGGTGCTGTCGCGCACGCCCGGTGTCTCCTTCGCCCGCGTGAACTACGCCACCCACCGGGCCCGGGTGCGCTTCGACCCGGGACGCACCAGCCTGGAGACGGTGCTCTCGCGCGTGGCCGCCATCGGCTACCAGCCCAGGCCCTACTCCGAGGACCGGCAGGCGCTGGCCCGGCGCTCCGAGACCCGCGACCTGCTGGTGCGACTCGGCACCGCCTTCTTCCTCTCCTCCCAGCTCATGATCTATCAGGCCGCCCTCTACGCCGGGTACTTCCAGGGCATCGAGGCCGGCACCCGCCGGCTGCTGGAGTGGATCGCCCTGGGGCTGACCCTGCCGGCGGTCTTCTACTCCGGGAACCCCTTCCTGCGCGCCGCCCGCGCCGGGCTGCGCCACGGCCGCTTCAACATGGACTCGCTGGTGGCGCTGGGATCCCTGTCGGCGCTCGGGCTCTCCCTGTGGCAGATGGCCCGCGGCGGCGAGGTCTACTTCGACACCGCCGCCATGATCGTGACCCTGATCCTGGCCGGGCGCTACGTGGAGGCGCGCGCCAAGGGGCGGGCCTCGGAGGCGGTGGCGCGCCTGGGACGGCTCCTGCCGCGCCAGGCCCGGGTGCTGTCGCCGGGGCCGGGCGGCGAGGAGCGGCGCCGGGTGGCGGTGGACCGGCTCCGGCCGGGGGACCTGGTGGAGGTGGTGGCGGCGGAGCGGCTGCCCGCCGACGGCCTCGTGGAGCGGGGCGAGTCGGAGGTGGACGAGTCGCTCGTCACCGGCGAGTCCCGGCCGGTGCCGAAGGGTCCAGGGGCGGCGGTGATCGGGGGCTCCCTGAACCTGCACGGCACCTTCGGCTTCCGCGTGACCCGGGCCGGGAAGGAGACGGTCCTGGCCGGCATCGCCCGGGCCGTCGAGGAGGCCCAGGCGCAGAAGCCGCGCCTGCAGGCCTTCGCCGACCGGGTGGTGGGGATCTTCGTCCCCGCCATCCTGCTGCTGGCCCTGGCCACGGTGGCGATCCACCTCTCCCGCGGCGCCTCGAGCAGCGCCGCCCTCATGACCGGCGTCTCGGTGGTGGTGATCGCCTGCCCCTGCGCCCTGGGCCTGGCCACGCCGCTGGCGGTGCTGCTCGCCACCGGCCTGGCCTCGGCGCGCGGCATCCTCCTCAAGGGCGGGGACGCGCTGGAGCGGGCCGCCCGTTGCGGCGAGGCGGTGCTCGACAAGACCGGGACGGTGACCCGCGGCCGCCCCGAGCTGCGGGAGGTGGCGCCGCTCCACCGCGCGGTCGGCCGCGACGAGGCGCTGCGGCTCGCGGCGGCTCTGGAGCGCGGCAGCGAGCACAGCCTGGCCCGGGCGGTGCTGGAGGCGGAGCGGCGGCTGCCGCCGGGCCGCGACCCGCCGGCGTCGGGCTTCCGCGCCGTGGCCGGGCGCGGCGTGGAGGCCCTGGTGGACGGAGAGCGGGCGCTCCTGGGAAGCCGGGCCTTCCTGGCCGAGGCCGGCGTGGCCGTTCCCATGGGCGGGGCCGCCGCGGCGGCCGAGGGGCGCGGGGAGACGGTGGTGTGGCTCGCCCGCGGCGGTCGGCTGCTCGCCTTCCTGGCGGTGGCCGACCCCATCCGCCCGGAGGCCGAGCGGGCGGTGCGCGCCCTCGAGTCGCTGGGGATGGCGGTGACGGTGGCCAGCGGGGACGCCCGGGCCACCACCGCCGCGGTGGCGGCGGCCCTCGGCGTGGCGTACCGGGCCGAGCTCGGGCCGCAGGCCAAGCGGGAGGCCATCGCCGGGCGGCAGGCTGCCGGCCGACGCGTGCTCTTCGCCGGCGACGGCGCGAACGACGCCCCGGCCCTCTCGCAGGCCGACCTGGGGGTGGCCATGGGGCGCGGTACCGACGTGACCCTGGAGAGCGCCGACGCGGTGCTGGTGCGGGACGACCTTTCGCTGCTCCCGGACCTGGTGCGGCTCTCGCGGCGCGCCGACCGGGTCGTCCGCCAGAACATCTTCTGGGCCTTCTTCTACAATGCGGTGGCGGTGCCGCTGGCCATGGCCGGCCTGCTCCATCCCATCGTCTCGGCGGCGGCCATGGCGGCGAGCTCGCTGTTCGTGGTGGGGAACTCGCTGCGCCTGCGGAAGGCCCTGGCATGAGCCTGTGGCACCTCATGGTGCTCTCCCTGGCGCTTGGCATCGGGGCCTGGCTGTTCTTCCTCTGGTCGGTGCGGAGCGGCCAGTACGACGATCCGGAGGGGCCGAAGTACCGCATGCTCGACGACGACGGGGAGGAGCCGGGCACGGCGGCGCCGGACGGACGCGGCGCCGAGCTGGGCGGCCCGGCCGGGAAGGAGCGGGGTGAGGGCGGGCCCGGCCGCCGCTGAGAGCGGGTGGGCGCCGGCTCGACCGGTCGGCCGGGATGGCCGGGCGGCTACAGGAAGAAGCCGACCTTGCCGGTGAGGGTGGCGCTGTCCACCCGCAGGGTCACGCCGGGGATGCCTGCATCCGCGGAGAGGTAGCGGGCCTCGGCTCCGAGGAGGAGGAACTCGATGCGGATGTCGACGCCGCCTCCGAGGACGTAGCCCCAGGTGGTGTGGCTCTCCGAGAACGCGCCCGGGATCTCCGCCTTGTTGAAGAAGGCCCCGCCGCCGACCTCGACGTAGGGCGTGATCACCGGGATGGGGATGCGCAGCTGGACGGCGAGGAGCAGCGGGACGGTGGAGATGGTCAGGTTCAGGTTGGAGTTGGTGCTGCTGAATCGCCCGCCGGTGAGCTCGAGGCCCAGGACCGAGGCGTGCAGGCCCGCGCCAACCTCCCAGTAGACCTTGGAAGGGACCTGGCCGAAGTTCCCGCCCGCCTGGAGCACGTTCCCGCTGGGCCAGAGGTAGCCGAGCTTGCCGTTGACGAAGAATTCGGAGGCGCGGGCCGGTGTGGCGGAAAGAGCGGCGGCGGCGAGGGCGGCGGCGAGGAGGGGCTTCATCGCGGTGCTCCTTTCGCGGGTGGGCGTCGCGGCGGATCCTAGCGCCGGCGGGGCGGCCGCGCCCTGCGACACCAGGCGCCGGCTGTGGGAGAAACGCCTCCATCCTTGCGCTGGATAGCCTATCGGATTAGTACGAATCGGCGTGACCCCGAGCCGGAAGGCCGACTACGCCATCCGGGCCATGCTCGACCTGGCCCTGCACGCCCGCCCGGGCCGGCTGGCGAGCAGCGCCGCCATCGCCCGCCGCACCGGCGCCCCGCCCAAGTTCCTGGAGGCCATCCTGGGCGAACTGCGCCGGGCCCGCCTGGTCGAGTCGCGTCGCGGCGCCGAGGGCGGGCACCGGCTGGCGCGCCCGCCCACCCGCATCGCCGCCGGCGAGATCTGGCGCGCCATCGACGGCCCGCTGGCGCTGGCGGATCGGGGCGGGCGGCGGCGGGCTGCCGACGGGCCGGCCCGGGCCCTCTTCTCGCTGTGGGCCGAGGTGGAGGGGGCGGTGTCCCGGGTGGTCGACCAGGTGACCCTCGACGAGCTGGCGCGCCGGGCCCAGGAGGCCTCCGGCGTGCACGACTTCACCATCTGACGAAAGGACGGAGGAACCCATGCGCCTCTACGACGACAACAGCCTCTCCATCGGCAACACGCCGCTGGTGCGGCTCAACCGCATCGCCCAGGGCCTCGGCTGCACCATCGCCGGCAAGATCGAGGGGCGCAACCCGTCGTACTCGGTGAAGTGCCGCATCGGCGCCTCGATGATATGGGCCGCCGAGCAGGACGGCATCCTGCGCCCCGGCTCCAGGGACCGCACCATCGTCGAGCCCACCAGCGGCAACACCGGCATCGCCCTGGCCTTCGTGGCCGCCGCCCGCGGCTACCCCATCGTGCTGACCATGCCCGAGACCATGTCGCTGGAGCGCCGCCGCATGCTCAAGGCCTTCGGCGCCGAGCTGGTCCTCACCGAGGGGGCCAAGGGGATGAACGGGGCCATCGCCAAGGCCGAGGAGATCGTCGCCTCGAACCCCAAGAAGCACTTCATGCCGCAGCAGTTCAAGAACCCGGCCAACCCCGACGTCCACTTCAAGACCACCGGGCCGGAGATCTGGAACGACACCGACGGAAAGGTCGACATCCTCGTGTCCGGCATCGGCACCGGCGGCACCATCACCGGGGTGGCCCGCTACATCAAGGGAGAGAAGAAGAAGGCCATCCGGGCGGTGGCGGTGGAGCCCATCCACTCGCCGGTGCTGACCGCCATCCGCAACGGGGAGACCCCCAAGCCCGGGCCCCACAAGATCCAGGGCATCGGCGCCGGCTTCAAGCCCGACGTGCTCGACCTGTCGCTGGTGGACGAGGTGGTCACGGTGAGCAACGACGAGTCGGTGGAGATGGCGCGGCGCCTCCACCGCGAGGAGGGCATCACCGGCGGCATCTCCTGCGGCGCGGCGGTGGCGGCGGCGGTCAAGGTGGGGGCGCGCCCCGAGTCCAAGGGGAAGCTCATCGTCGCCATCCTCCCGGACGCCGGCGAGCGCTACCTCTCCTCCATCCTCTTCGAGGGGATCGCGGCGTAGCCTCCCGGGGATCGCGGCGCGGCGCTCCGGAGCCGGTTATCAATGGCAGGCGGGCCGGGGCTGCCCGGTCCGGAGAGCGTGGGGATGGACCAGGCGAAGCGGGGCGAGACGTCGCTGGACCTGCACCACCGGGTGCAGTTCGGCCTCCTGAAGGCGCTCGAGGCCCAGATGGCGCCGGGAGGCGACCGCGCCGAGGCCGCGCGAACGATCTCGCAGTTCATCGAGTTCACCAGGGTCCACTTCGAGGCCGAGGAACTGCTCATGGGGCTGCATGGCTACCCGCAGGCCGAGGCGCACGCCGCGGCACACCGGCGCCTGCGGGGCGAGGCCGAGGTCATCCGTCGCGCCCACGGCACCGGTAACCGCCCGGAGGCGCTTCGCTCGGCGGCGCGCCTGCGCGGCGGGCTTCAGGACCACCTGCGCGGCCCGGACCAGGCCTTCTCGGCCTGGTGCGACCAGAACGGCATCCGGCCGGACTGAAGCCCGCCTCCTGGAGCGCGCGATCGAAGCCCCGAGCTGGCCGCGTCCCGCATCTGCGGGGCGCCGGGGCTCTCGGAGGGGCCGGCGCCTACCGCACCGTGTACCCGCGCCCCTCCATGCAGGCGGCGAAGCCGCGCCGGAACACGTCGAGCCTCGCCTGCTGCGCCTGCCCGGCGGCCTGGGCCGCCTGGGCCTGGGCCTGCTGCTCGGCGGCCGCCCCGGCCACCGCCCCGGTCATGGCCCCCACCACGGCCCCTCCCACCGGGTTGTGGCCGAAGACGCCGCCGAGGACCGCTCCGGCCACCGCGCCGGTGGCGGCGCCGGTGGCGACGCCGCTGCCGGGGGCGGCGGTGGGCGGGGGCGCCGGCGGCGGCGCGCCCGGGTCGATGCGGGTCTCCTGCCGCGCCCACAGGTAGCAGGCGTAGTCGTCGTCCCGCTGCTGCTCCGGCGGCTGCCCCTGCGCCGGATAGGCCGCCATGCCGAGCCAGGCGGCGTAGGAGGGCGGCGGCGTGGGCGGTGGCGGCGGTGGGAAGGGCTGCTCGGCCGGGACCGTCTCCACGGTGGCGCAGCCGGAGGCGAGGAAGGCGATGGCGAGGAGGCGTCTCATGGTCGTGGTCTCCGGCGTCAGTGTAGGCCGGCCGGGGCCGGGCCGCACCACCGCGGCGCGACACCGCGGCGCGATCGCGGCGGCGGGATGAGACGGGCCGTGGCAGGGGGGCGATCCGGCCCCGGCGCCCATTGACGCCGGCCCGGCGGGCGCGGCAAAAGGGAGCCATGCCGAGCACCGCCCTCTCCTTCGCGAGCCGCGCCGACCATCGCGCCTGGCTCGAGGCCCAGGCCCGGCTGCCCCTGGGCTTCCGCGCCGGCGCCGCCACCCTCGAGTTCACCCCGGCCGAGGCCCCCAGGCCCGGGCGCATGAACCTGGCGCTGCTCTCGCTGGAGCGGCCGACGCCCGCCTTCGCATTGGAATTCACGCGCAACGCCTTCCCCGGGGCGCCGGTCCTGGTGGGCCGGCGCCGGCTGGTCGGGGAAAGGCTGGGCGCGGTGGTGGTCAACAACCGGATCTCCAACGTGGGCGCGCCGGAAGGGGAGCAGGCCGCCGAGCGGGTCTGCGCCGAGGTGGCGCGCCACCTGGGCCTCGCCGCCGGCGAGGTACTGCCGGCCTCGACCGGGGTCATCGGCTGGCGGCTGCCGGTGGAGCGGATGACGGAGGCGCTGCCCCGGGCGGTGGCCGCGCTCCAGGCGGAGAGCGTCCTCCCCGCCGCCGAGGCCATCATGACCACCGACCTCTACCCCAAGGTGCGGCGCGCCGAGGTGGGGCCGGGGAGCCTGGTCGGCTTCGCCAAGGGGGCGGGGATGATCGAGCCGAGCCTCGCCACCATGCTGGTGTTCCTGCTCACCGACCTGGACGTACCCCGGGAGGCGCTGCGGGCCGCGCTCGCCGAGGCGGTGCAGGCGAGCTTCAACGCCATCAGCGTGGACTCGGACACCAGCACCTCCGACACGGTGGCGCTGCTCGCCTCGGGACGCCGGCCGCGGCCCGACCCGACCGCCTTCCGCGAGGCGCTGGTCCGCGTCTGCCGCGACCTCGCCGAGGACGTGGTGCGCAACGGGGAGGGGGTTCGCCACGTGGTCCGGGTGCGGGTGGCCGGCGCGTCGGACGCGGCAGCGGCGCGGGCGGTGGGGAAGGCGGTGGCGAACTCGCCGCTGGTGAAGACCGCGGTGGCCGGGAACGACCCCAACGTGGGGCGCCTGCTGGCGGCGGTGGGGAAGGTCGCCGGCGAGCGAGGCATCCCGCTCGAGCCGGCGCGCCTGCGGTTGCGCCTCGGCGGGGAGGCGATCTTCGAGGGCGGCGCCATGCGGCTCGACCCGGCGCGGGAGCGGCGGCTCTCGGCCCACCTGGCCGGGGCGGAGCTCTATCCCAGCCGGCCCGCCCCCGACGGCCTCACCTTCAAGCCGCCCGTCGGCTACCCGCCGCACGAGCGCTGCGTCGAGCTGGAGGTGGACCTGGGGCTCGGCGGCGGCCGGGCCGAGGTGCTCGGCGCCGACCTGACGCACGAGTACGTCACCGAGAACGCCGACTACCGGAGCTGAAGGCGGCGGCCCGGCGCAGGCGGCCTCCGGCGAGACCGGGCCGCCTTGGGTTTCGACTCACGCCCCTTAGCGCCGGCCGCCGAAGATGGACCCCAGCACGCCGCGCATGATCTGGCGCCCGATCTGGGTGCCGGCGGCGCGCACCGCGCTCTTGGCCATGGCCGAGAGCATGTCGGTGGCGACCTCGGCGGCCCCGGCCGGCTGGCCGCGCCCGGCCGGCGCGGCGGGCGGCGGCGCCTGTGCGCGCTGCTGCAGCTTCTCGTAGGCCGACTCGCGGTCCACCGCCTGCTCGTAGTGGCCGGCGATGGGGGAGGCGCGCACCACCCCGGCGCGCTCCTCGGCGGTGAGCGGGGCGAGCCGGCTCCGCGGCGGGTGCACCAGGGCCCGCTGCACCGGGACCGGCGCGCCCTTCTCGTCCAGGAAGGAGACCAGCGCCTCGCCCACCGCCAGCTCGGTGATGGCCTTCTCCACGTCGAGCCCGGGGCTCTGGCGGAAGGTGGTGGCGGCCGACTTCACCGCCTTCTGGTCGCGCGGGGTGAAGGCCCGCAGCGCGTGCTGGACCCGGTGGCCGAGCTGGCCCAGCACCGCGTCGGGCACGTCGAGCGGGTTCTGGGTGACGAAGTACACCCCCACCCCCTTGGAGCGGATGAGGCGCACCACCTGCTCCACCTTGTCCACCAGGGCCCGGGGCGCGTCCTCGAAGAGCAGGTGGGCCTCGTCGAAGAAGAACACCAGCTTGGGCTTCTCCGGGTCCCCCACCTCCGGGAGGCGCTCGAAGAGCTCGGAGAGCATCCACAAGAGGAAGGTGGCGTAGAGACGCGGCGAGCGGACGAGCTCGTCGGCGGCCAGGACGTTGACGACGCCCTTCCCCTGGCCGTCGGTCTGCAGGAGGTCCTCGAGGTCGAGCGCCGGCTCGCCGAAGAGCCGCTCCGCGCCCTGCTGCTCCAGCGCCAGCAGCGAGCGCTGGATGGCGCCCACGCTGGCGGCCGAGACGTTGCCGTAGCGCTGCTGCAGCGCCGCGGCGTTCTCGGAGACGTGCTGCACCATGGCCCGCAGGTCCTTGAGGTCCAGGAGCAGCAGCCCCGCGTCGTCGGCTACCTTGAAGACGATGGCCAGCACCCCCTCCTGCACCTCGTTCAGGCCCAGGATGCGCCCCAGCAGCAGCGGCCCCATCTCCGAGATGGTGGTGCGCACCGGATGGCCCTGCTTCCCGAGGACGTCCCAGAAGACCACCGGCGCCGCGGCGTAGCCGAAGCCTTCCAGCCCCAGCTGCTTCACGCGCTCGGCCACCTTGGGATTGTCCCCGCCCGGCCGGGCTAGGCCGGAGAGGTCGCCCTTCACGTCGGCCATGAACACCGGAACCCCGATCCCAGAGAGGGCCTCGGCCATCACCCGCAGGCTGACGGTCTTGCCGGTGCCGGTGGCGCCGGCCACCAGGCCGTGGCGGTTGGCCATGCCCGGCAGGAGGCACAGGTCCTCCTTCCTGGCGCGGGCGATGGGGAGCGGTCCGGGTCCGGGCATGGCGCCTCCGTATCGCAGGAGTCTGCCGGGTGGCGGCCGCCGGCGCCAGCCGGAAAGGCGAAGGCCGCGAGCCCGAGGGCCCGCGGCCTTTCGACGGGGCCAGAGCCCCGGCTCGCCTAGTTCTGCGCGGTGGCCGGCCGCTGCTCCCCCTTGGTGGTCTTGGCGGCCTTCTTGGCCACCGTGTCCTTGGACTTGGACTTGGTGGTCTCGGCGTGGGTGGCCTTGTCGCCGCACGCTAGCGCCGGGGTGGCGAAGGCGGCGAGCGCGAAGGCGGCTACGGCGGTTGCGACGAGCTTCATGGCGTCCTCCTGCGGGGACTCGCGTTCGCTCGCCCCGCTGCCGCGCCCGTGTTGGGCGGTGGCAACTCCCATGACCCCGACTGCGGCCGGGCGCAACCCGAAGGGAAGGAGGTACCCTCCGCGGGGCCAACGTCCGTTTGCGCCCGCCGCCGCCGCCCGGGGTAGCATGGCCGGCGCATGCTGCCTGCCCGCCTCCGGATCGTCGGCCACATCCGGTCCCGCCACCGCTCCCCGGCCACCCTCCCCGGAGGCGGGGCGCCCGCCGAGGCGGTGATCGAGCGGCGCTACGCCGCGGGCCTGCGAGGCATCGAGAAGAGCTCCCATCTCATCCTGGTCTCCTGGCTCGACCAGGCCGGGCGCGGCCCACTCACCATCCGGCGGGACGGCCAGAGGGGTGCGCAGACCCTGGGCGTGTTCGCCACCCGCTGCCCGTCGCGCCCCAACCCGCTGGCGGTGACCGTGGCGCGCCTGCTGGGACGCCGCGGCCCGGTCCTGCGCCTGGATCAGGTGGACCTGGCGGACGGGACCCCGCTGCTCGACGTGAAGCCGTACCTCCCCGGCGCGGACGCGGTCTTCGCGGCGCGCCGCGCCGGCGG
>DASRTO010000461.1:0-15112 GCA_035655915.1 Anaeromyxobacteraceae bacterium | reverse complement strand
GGATGGCGCGCAGGTAGTGGCCCTGGGCCGAGAGCAGGAGCTCGGCCTTGAGCTCCAGGGCCTTCTCCAGCTGGTCCGGGCCGTCCCGCGACGGGTCGAGCCTCACCGCCTGGAAGTGCCGCCGGTAGACCTCGCCCAGGTGGTACTGGGCCTGGGCCGGGAGGGAATCGTCGAGCCGCTCCCGGTCGCCGATCTCGCTCCACGCTCGCAGCGCCAGCCGCAAGGAGCGTTCGGCGGCTTCGGCGTCGCCCTGGTCCAGCTCCACCACGCCGCGCCAGGTGAGGGCCCGCGTCCGGTCGACGGGAGCCAGGTCCTGGCGGGCGGCCAGTCCGTCCAGGACCGCCCGGGCGTCGGCGAGCTCCCCGAGGTGCCACAGGCACTCGGCGACGCGGAAGGTGGCCTCGCCGGCTGCCGGCCCGGGGTATCCGCGCTCCAGGGCCCGGAACCGCTCCAGGGCCAGGCGCCACTGGGAGAGGCGCTCGTGGGCCAGGCCGGCGCCGTGGAGGGCCTCGGCGCGGTGGGGCGAGCCGGGGAAGAGGTCGGACAGCCGCCCCAAGGCGGCGGCGGCGCGGGCGTGGTCGCCGGCGGCGAGGGCGGCGGTGCCCACCGCGAAGAGCTCCTCGTCGTTCTTGCCGATGAGCTCCAGGTCCAGCGGGGTGGCCTCCACCACCGCCGGCTCGGCGAAGCGGATCTCCTCCTCTGCCGGGGCGGCCGGCCCGCGCGCGGTGGCGCAGGCGGCGAGGGAGAGCAGGGCGGAGGCGAGGCGGCGCACGGTGGGTGGGTGGGAGGGCCGGGTCACCGCCGGTGCGGGCACGAGCCAGGGCGCCGCCGCCTAGCCGGCGACCACCTTCACCTGGACGGTCCGCCGTCGCGGGCCGTCGAACTCGCAGAGGAACACGCCCTGCCAGGTCCCGAGCACCAGGGTGCCCCCCTCCACCGGGATGAGCTGGGAGGTGCCGACCAGCGAGGTCTTCACGTGGGCGTCGGAGTTCCCTTCGCCGTGGCGGTAGCCCCCGGCCGCCGCCTGCTCGGGAACCGCGTTCCGCAGCGCCAGCAGCAGGTCGTGCCGGACGTCCGGGTCGGCGTTCTCGTTCACGGTCACGCCGGCGGTGGTGTGGGGAGACGACACCAGGCACAGGCCGCTCGTCACCCCCGAGCCCCGCACCACCTGGCGCACCTTCTCGGTGACGTCCACGAGCTGCTCGCGGGCGGTGGTCTGCACCTCGAGGCGGACGAGATCCATTCGCGGGATCCTAGCATCTCCCCGACCCGGCGGCCGGGGACGAGCCTGGCCCTACAGCCGTGTCGCCATCTCGGCGAGGCTCCCGAGGTCGTGGACGTCGCGGTCGAGGCGCGGCACCACCACCTGGGGGGCCGGGACCGCTCCGAAGAGGCGCTCCACCTCGCGGGCATCGGTCCGGGCCAGCGCCTGGTGCTCCTGGAGGGTGGCCGCCAGCCGGCCGGCCAGGGCCGCGTCCGCCCCGGCCGCGCCCAGGGCCTGGAGGAGCGCCTCGGGGCCGGGTGGGTCGCCTTGGGGCCACAGGTCGGGGGTGATGCGGTTCATCACCACCCCGGCGATGGCCATCGACTCGGCGTGGAGGTGCTCGTGGAAGAACAGCGCCTCGTCCACCGCCATGGGGCTCGGGCCGGACACCACCACGAAGCCCACCTGCGGCTCGGCCAGGAGGGCCCGCACCGCTGCCGCCCGGGTCTTGAAGCCCTCGTACATGCCCTGGAACGCGGCCATGAACTCGGCCAGGTCGCGCAGCACGTCCGAGCCGGTGAAGCGGGAGAGGGTCCGGGCGATGTAGCTGCCGCCGAGCTGGGCCAGGCGCAGCCCGAACTTGGCGGCGCCCAGGGCCGGCGCCAGCAGCATCCGCGCCGTCTCGTTGCCGAGGAAGTCGAGGACGCGGTCGGGCGCCTCCAGGAAGTCGAGGGCGTGGGCGGTGGGCGGGGTGTCGAGCACCACCAGGTCGTAGTCGCGCTCGGTGGAGAGCTCGTAGAGCTTCTCCATGGCCATGTACTCCTGGCTGCCCGCCAGCGCGCTCGACATCTGCTGGTAGATGCGGTTGCGGAAGATGCGCTCCTGGCGCTGCCGGTCGGGCGCGTGGCGTGCCACCAGGTCGTCCCAGGTGCGCTTCACGTCCAGCATCATGGCGTGGAGCTGCCCGGCAGGGGCCAGGCCGGCGGCGGCCAGCTTGTGGTCCGGCACCCGCGACTCCACGTTGCCCAGCGTCTCCAGCCCCAGCGCCGCCGCCAGGCGGCGGGCCGGGTCGATGGTGCACACCAGCGCCCGGCCGCCGTCCAGGGCCCGCTGCAGCCCCAGGGCCGCGGCCACGGTGGTCTTGCCGACGCCGCCGGAGCCGACGCACACCGCGATGCGCTTGTCGCGCAGGCTCTCCCGGACGGCGCCCATCAGGCGATCCCCGGCTCCATGGCGGCCGCCAGGCGCTCCACCGCCTCCCGTCCCCAGGGAGCCAGGGGCAGGAGCGGCAGCACCACCGCCGGCAGGTCCAGCGCCGCCCGGGCCCGCGCCGCGTAGCGGGCGGCCTCCGCGGCCCGCGCCGCCTGGAGGACCGCGGCCCGGGCCGCCGGCCCCAGCGGGGGCGCCTGGCCTTCGAGCCGCAGGAGGTGGGCCCGCTCCTCCTCGGTGAAGCGGACCTCGGGCATGGCGTTGAGGAACAGCGCGCCGCGGGGGATCCCCAGCACCCCGCGGACCTGGGCGTCGAGGTCGATGGCCTCGGAGACCGGCATCTCCTCGGGGAGGGTGACGATGGACAGCGAGGTGACGGCCGGGTCCACCAGCAGGTCCCGCATCCGCTCGGCCTCGCGGCGCAGCGGCCCGGCCGGCACGGTGTCCACCAGCGCCGCCGGCACCCGCAGCAGCTGCACCGCGTGCCCGGTGGCCGGGGCATCGAGTACCACCAGGTCCCAGCGGCGCCGCCCCTCCTCCTCGGCGCGGACCTCGTGGAGGATCTTGCCCAGCATGACCAGCTCGGCCAGCGAGGGGACCATCCGCAGGAAGAAGCGCACCACCCGGTTCTCGAAGACCGCCTCGTAGATGGTGTGGAACCTGAGCACCATGAGGCCGTACTCCCGCATGGCCTCGGGGGGCGTCACGTTCACGGTGGCGATGCCCGGGGCGGCCTGGCGGACCACCGGGCCGGCCGGCGGGGCCCCCAGCAGCGGCGCCACCCGTTCCTGGGCGTTCACCTCGCACACCAGGACCCGCTTCCCCCGCCGGGCGCCCAGGAGCGCCAGGGCCGCCGACACCGAGGACTTCCCCACGCCCCCTTTGCCCGTCACGATGAGGAGGCGCTTGTCGAGGAGGGACGGGCCCGGCACGGCGCTTGACAAGCTAGCGGGGGTGGGGGGAGAAGTCCACCTGTGCTGGACGCGCTCCGCAATCATCCGCTGGTGAAGAAGGCCGTGGCCGCCGGCGAGGAACGCCTGGGCGAGGTGGTGGGGCGGCTGCTCTCTGGCCGGCCGCCGGCGGCTCCCCTGGAGGCGCTGCTCGCGCGGGCGCGCGCCGCCCGCGAGGCCGCCGAGCGGGCCCTGCGCTCGGCGCTCTCGGCCGTCAACCTGCCCTCGGCGGGCGACGTCCGCGACCTGGAGCGCCGGCTCTCCGAGCTCGAGTCGCTCATCGACGCGCTCTCGGCGCGCCTGGCCGATCGGGGCGGGGGGCGGGGCGAGGGCGGGCGGGGCGAGCCCTAGCCGCCGATGCGCCGCGTCGCCTTCGTCAACGAGAAGGGCGGCACCTGCAAGACCACGCTGTGCGTGAACATGGGCGCCTGGCTGGCGCGGCGCGGCCTGCGGGTGCTGGTGGCGGACCTGGACACCCAGGGGCACGCCGGCAAGTCGCTGGGCCTCGACGTGCGGGGGATGGCGCCCACCATCCGCGACCTGCTCCTCGACCCCGCCCTGCCGGTGGAGGCGGTGGCGCGGCCGACGGCCGTGCCCGGGCTGGAGCTGCTGCCGGCCAACAAGGAGCTGGCCGCCTTCCCGGTGGAGGTGGCCGCCCACCCGGACCGCGCCGGCAGGCTCCAGGCGCTGGTGGAGCGCCTCCCCGCCGCACGCTACGACCTGGTCCTCTTCGACGCGCCCCCCTCGGTGTCGCTGGTCACCGAGAACGTGCTCCGGGCCGCCTCCGAGGTGGTCATCCCGGTCGCCCTCACCTACCTGGCGCTCGACGGCTGCGCCGAGATCCTGCAGAGCCTGGAGGCGATGCGCGCCTCGCGCGGGGAGGCGCCCCGGCTGGTCATGGTGGTGGCCACCCTCCACCGGCGAACGCAGCTGGCGGAGGAGATCCTGGGGAAGCTCAGGGAGCGGTTCCCCGGGGAGCTGGCCCGCACCGTCCTCGGCTGGTCGGTGAAGATCGACGAGGCCCAGAGCCACGGGCGGACCATCTTCGAGTACGCCCCGCGCTCGAGCGGGGCGCGGGCCCTGGCGGCGCTGGCCGAGGAGCTGCTGGAGCGGGCGCCGTCCGCCCCGTGAGTGACGAGCGAAGGCCCAGCCGGATGAGGCCCACCGAGGTAGGGCGGGGGCTCATCCCCCGCCGGGAGCGCACGGCGGCGGGGCGCAAGGCCAGCGAAGGCCTAGCCGGATGAGGCTGGGCCGATGCCGAGCCCCCGCCCTGCGGGTGCACGCGCGGTGGGATCGGCGGGGGACGAGCCCCCGCCCTACTTGCCGAGGTCGCGGAGCTTCTTCTCCAGCTCGTCGAGCCGCTCGGCGATCTGGCCGAGCTCGCGCCGGATCTCGGGGAGGTTGGCCATCCCCTCCACCGCCGATCGCACCCGCTCGTCGAGCTTGCGGCTGAGCTGTGACACGGCCTCCTGGGAGGAGGCCAGGAGGTCCCGCGCCTTGTCCCCGGTCTGCTGCCCCCGGCTGATGAGGGTCTGCACCCGCTGCTCCGCGGCCTGCCGCAGCCCCTCTACCCGCCCCCGCAGCTCGGCCTGGGTGTCCTCCACGAACTGCTGGGCGCGCTCGCCGCCGTGGCGGATGAGGTCGCGCAGGGTGCGCAGGCTCATCTTGGAGGTCTTCTTCTCCTCCTCGAAGATGATCTGCGCCAGCGTGACGCTGGTGAGGTCCTCCTTGGTCCGGTTGTCGAGGATCTTCACCTCGAGACCCGCCTTCACCATCTCGGCTATCTCGTCCAGCGTGACGTAGCGCGACTCGACGGTGTCGTAGAGCTTGCGGTTGGTGTAGCGCTTGATGACCTTCGGTTCCCGCGCCGTCTCGTAGGGGCCGGTCTGGGGGGCGGTGGTGGGCTGCTCTTCGCTCATGAGGATTCCGGTATTTTCGCGAGGATATACCATGTGGCGCGGTGCGGCATTCTGTTTTTGGGGGCGCTTGGTGTCAAGAGCGGCCCTGGGGTAACGTCATCCTCGCCCCCGATGATCGTCACTTGCACCTCTTGCCAGGCGCGCTTTCGCATTCCCGACGAGCGGATCGGCCCGAAAGGGGCCAAGGTCCGCTGCAGCAAGTGCAGGAACGTCTTCGTGGTCAGGCCCGGCCCGGCGACCGACGCCCTGGCCGATCCCTTCGCCGGGCGCCCGGCCGCGCCCGACCCCTTCGCCGCCGGGCATGGCCCCGCCGCGCCGACGGCCGACCCCTTCGCGGCGCCGCCGCACTCGGACCGGTTCGCGCCCGTCGACCCGTTCGCCGCGCCCCCGGCAGGACTGCCGGGCTCGGCCCTCTTCGCCCCGGCGGCGCCGCAGTCGGACCTGAGCGGCGACGGTCTGCACCTGCCGGTGACGGACCTTTCCGACCTGGCGCGGGGGGCGGCGGTCCCCCCGGCTGGCCTCGCCGCGCTGGCGCCGCCCCTGCCCGCCACCGCGCCTCCGCCCGGGGCGCCGCCCGAGCCCGGCCCGGCCGTGACCACCGCCGACGATCTGGTGCTTGAGGAGCCGTCGCGGGCCATCCGGGTGGCGCCGCCCCCGCCGCTGCCCCCGGCTCCCGTCCTCGAGCTCGGAGGAGGTGCGGACCTGGCCGAGCCTGGCCTGCCCGAGGCCTCCCGCCCGGACGCCCGGTTCGAGTTCGGGGCGCCGGGAACTCTTCTCTCCGATCCGGCCGAGCCGGTGCCAGGGCTGGAGATGGGGCTACCGGCGAGCCAGCTGCCGGGCGGAGCCGAGTTCGGCGCCGACCCCTTCGCCGCGGCCGCCCCGGCGGCGCCGGGAGCGGAAGCCCCCTCCGGCGAGCCCGCAGGCTCGCGCCTCCCGACCGTCACCGAGCCCCTGCCGCCGGAGAAGGCGCTCGAGCCGGCCCCGCCGCGGCTTCCCATCCCGGTGCGCCGCAAGCCCGGGGCGGCGCGTGAGGCCGGGCCGCTCTCGACGCCCGTGCCGCGGAGCCGGGTGCAGGGCTTCCTGGCCAACGCGGTTTCGCTGGCCGCGCTGCTGGCGGTGGCGGCGGGCTTGCTCTCCTGGTGGCTGCGGGACGCCGCGCCGCCCCGGGCCGCGCCCGGGAGCGGGCCGGTGGTGGCGACGGTGGTCCGCAGCGGTCTCTACGACACCGCCGCCGGGCCGCCTTTGCTGTTCGTCCGCGGCGAGGTGCGCTCCCGCGCCGCCGGCCGGCTGGGCCGGGTGGCGGTGCGCGCCGAGGTGGTGCTGGGGGGCGAGGTGGTGGCGCGGGCAGAGGGGCTGGCCGGCGCCGTGCCCGGTGCCGAGGAGGTGGCGAAGGTCGCGAGCCCGGAAGACGCGGCGCGCCTGCGCGCCCGGGTGGCCTCCCGGGCGCCGGCCCACCTCGACCCGGGCGGATCCCTGCCGTTCCTGGTGGTCTTCGACGCGGTCCCGGACGGGTTCCGCGACGCCGTGTTCCGGGTGGTGGCCGAGCCGCTGCCGGGCAGGACGGCGCGGGCGCCGTGAGCCGCCAGGGGGCGATCGCCGCCGAGGCCGACGCGCTCGTGCGCCGGCTGCTGGCGCTGGAGGAGGGGCCCATGCGGGCGCGGGCGGCCGGCCGGGCGCTCGCCGGCATGGACCCGGCGGCGGCCGCCGAGACCATCGCTGCCCTGGTGTCCCGCGCCGGCCAGGGGGCCGGATCGGCGGCGGTGGCGGCGGTGGGGCAGGCGGTCCTCGACCCCGAGGCCGGCCTCTCCTACGAATGGCTGGCCGGCCTCTACGCCTCGGCCATCGAGCTCGGGCTGGAGGGGGTGCGAGCCATGCTGCTGTCGCCGGCCCCGCAGCGCCTGTGGGAGGAGCCGCTCGACCGCGCCGACCCGCGCCTCTCCCACCTCACCCTGGGTCACAAGAAGTCGCTCGCTCGCGTCCACCGGGACCCGGACCTCCTGGCCCGGCTGGCGGCCGAGGGGGAGCCGGTGGTGGTGCGGGAGCTCCTGCGCAACCCCCAGCTGACCGAGCCGTTCGCGCTGCGGATCGCCTCGCGCCGGCCATGCCGGCCGCAGACGCTGCGCTGCCTGTGGCAGGAGCGCCGCTGGCGCACCCGCCCGGCGGTGCTGTTGGCCCTGGTGCGCAACCCCTACCTGGAGCCGGAAGTGGCGCTCAAGATCCTCCCGTCCCTGGGGGCGGGGGAGCTCGAGGAGATCGCCGCCGACGGGACGCTCCACCCGCTGGTGCGGGCGGTGGCCGGTACGGTCTCGCGGGATCGGCGCGAGGCCGGCCGGGAGCGGGGCTAGAGCGCCGATCAGCTCCCGCCGTCGAGCCCGACCAGCTCGGCCAGGCGGGCGAGGCCGGGCCGGACGCTCTCGGCGAATCGCCGCGACGCCTCCTGCGCCAGGTGATCCTCCGGGAGGCGCTCGCGGAGCCCGCGCATCGGATTGAGCCGCGACCGCTCGAGCCACTCCGAGATGTCCGGCTCCTTCGACCAGGCGCGGTCGGCGGCCATCTGGATGAGGGTCCCTCGCGCCCAGTCGAGCGGGGTGTCTGGGTAGGGGTTCGGGGGGCACAGCCGGTTCTTCTCCGCGTCGTCGTCGCGGTGGGCCTCGACGAATGCGACCAGCGCCGCGTTGAACGGGACGAGGCCGGTTCGGACGGGCTGCAGGGTGATGCGGTCCGCGGCGAAGATGGGGACCGGGGGTGGACGAGGGAGACCCCGGGCCGCGCAGTGGACGTGAAGGTGGCCGGGGCGGGTGGGGACCGTGCCACGCTCGAGGACGATCCGGTCGCGCTCGACGCGGCGAACGTGCCCGAGGCGGACCACGTCCTGGATCCGGCGCAGCAGCTCGAGCTCCCAATCCCCGACCGTGGCGCCCTTGTACATGGTGGGGCGCGCGCCGCGGTCGACGCGCCTGAGCTGCTCCGCGGCCTCGAGGCGATCGAAGAGGTCGTCCACCGAGCTCGCCCGGGCAGCGGCCTCCATCTGGCAGGCGATTCCCATGAGCAGGTCGCCGACGAGCTCGCCCGGCTGGTAATAGCGGCGGTTGAGCAGCCAGGACTCGCGCGGCTTGATCCACTGGATGTCGGCGGGGTCGATTCCATTCTCCAGCAGCCACACGCACGCGTCCATGGCGGTCTTCCCGCTGCCCACGACGACGAACCGAGCGGGCCTTTCCGCGAGGTGAGCGAGCTGGCCGACGGGGAGCGACGATACGCCGGCGGCGACGTGGTACGGGGGAGGTGTCTCGGCGGGAATCGAGGGCGAGAGGTACCTGGCGTCGACGAGCTTCTTGCGGACCTCGACGTGGAAGGTCTCGCCCGAGAGGCGTGAGACGAACCGGCGGTCGCCGAGGTAGTCGCACTGCGGGAAGAAGCGAACCCGACCCGACGGGACGAGCCGCTCGGACATGACGCCTTGGTAGTAGGCGCGGATCTCGGCACCGCCGGCCCGCCGGTACATCCCGGCCTCGGGTCCACTCCCCTGCATGGCGTCGCCGTCGAGCGGCGTCGAGTTGACGCCGTAGTAGCGCGAGGGTTGATGCAGGCGGACGAAGGAGTAAGCAGCGTTCCAGTGCCCGCCGGGTCCCGCCCGGCGATCCACCATGACGACCCGGGCATCGGTCTCGGAGATCAGCGAATCCGTGAACGCCATCCCGGCCGCGCCACCGCCGACGACGAGGTAATCCGCCTCCAGCGTGCGAGTCGGCATGGGCCTCACTCCGCGAGGCGATCGGCCCCGCCACCCGCGGGTGTAACGTCGGGGTGCGCCCGTCGCCGCGGAGCGGGAAGGCCCGCTCGGGTCATGACCCGGGGTGGCGGCCGCCAGGTGGCGCCGGCTACGCCTTCTTCGACTCGGCGGCGGTCGTTGCCGCGGGCGCGGCGGCCGGTTCCTGGAGGCGCTCCGGCTCGCGCTTCTCGGGCGTCACGTCGATGGCGTCGTCCTCGCGCGAGGACTTGCGGAAGGCCCGGATCCCCTTGCCCAGGGCGTCGCCGAGCTGGGGGATCTTGTTGGCCCCGAAGACCAGGAGGACCACCACCAGCACGATCAGAATCTCGCCGAAACCCATGCGCATGCGGCGTAGCATAGCCGCGGAGGCGCACCCGTGCCAGCCGCGACCAGGCCAGGGCTTCCCCGGGCGGAGGGGCGACCGCTGGTGCTGGGGCACCGCGGCGCCAGCGCCGACGCCCCCGAGAACACCCTGGCCGCCTTCCGGCTGGCGCTGGATCAGGGCGCCGACGGCGTGGAGCTGGACGTGTGGCGCTGTGCCTCCGGCGAGGTGGTGGTGTTCCACGACGAGGACGCGCGCCGGCTGGTCGGGAGCCCGCTGCGGGTGACGCGGGCGAGCTTCTCCGAGCTTCGGGCGCTGGACGTCGGCGCCTGGAAGGGGGAGGGCTTCCGCGGGGAGCGCATCCCGCGCCTGGAGGAGGCGCTGGAGGTCCTGGGGACGGCGGTGGCGAACGTGGAGCTGAAGAGCGTCCGTCCGCCCGGCGATCCGCGGCTGGCGCTGGCGGTGGCCCGGATCCTCCGGCATGGGCGCGCCGCCGAGCGCGCGCTGGTCTCCTCCTTCGACTGGACGCTGCTCGCGGCCTTCCGGCTGGCCGCTCCAGAGGTGGCCACCGGCCTCCTCTTCGAGGCGCGCTCCGTCTGGCGCCGCCTCGCCGGCCCGGCGGCGGCGCTCTTGCGCCCCCGGGCGCTTCACCCGGAGCGCACGTTGGTCACGCCCGAGCGGGCGCGTCGCTGGGCCGCGGCCGGCTGGCCGCTGGTGGTGTGGACCGTGGACGATCCGGAGGAGGCGGCGCGCCTGTGCGCACTGGGGGCGGCGGCGCTCGTCACCAACCACCCCGGGAGGATGCGGGAGACGGTGCGGCGGGCCACCGGTCGCTGAGCGTCCGCCGCCGCTCAACAGACGGTTCGGTGAGTTGCCGCGCCGCAAGTCACCGTGACTGCGTATTCCAGACGCAAAATGTGGGGGTGAACCGTCCTACGCGCCCGAGCGCCTGCCGCGTCCGGGTGTACTTGCGGGAGATACCCGAAAAGGGATCTCATCTGAGTATGGGTCGAACCCCGAGGAGGGGTCATGCGTGACGACGCCACGCTTCTGGACTTCGCCTGCGGGTGGGAAGACGCCGCGGCGGATCGCTGCTGGCTCACCCAGCCGATGGGCGAAGGCCGGGTGGAGACGTGGACCTGGAAGCGGGGGATGGACGAGACCCGCCGCATGGCGGCGTACCTCGAGTCGCTGGGATTGCCGCCGGGCAGCAGGATCGCCCTGTGCTCGAAGAACTGCGCCTGGTGGTTCATGGCCGACCTGGCCATCTGGATGGCCGGGCACGTGAGCGTACCTCTCTACCCGATCCTCACGGCCGAGATCGTCGGGCACATCCTGGAGCACTCGCAGGCGCGGCTGCTTCTCGTGGGCAAGCTCGACCCCGTATGGGAGCAGATGAAGGCGGGCCTACCGGCGAGCCTGCCCCGAGTCGCCCTGCCGCTCTCGCCGCCGAGCGACGCTCCGAGGTGGGACGACCTCGTCGCCGCCAACGCGCCGCTGGCCGGGCCGGCGGCTCGCGCTCCCGGCGAGGTGGCGACCATCGTCTACACCTCCGGCAGCACCGGCCGGCCCAAGGGGGCGATGCTGAGCTTCGGCGCCATGAGCGCCTGCGCCCGCCACCTCTCGACCTTCTTCCGAGTCGGCCCGGCCGATCGGTGGCTCAGCTATCTGCCGCTGGCGCACGCCATGGAGCGCGTCTTCGTCGAGGCGACCGGCCTGCACGCAGGGTGTCAGGTGTTCTTCGCCGAGAGCCTGGACACCTTCCTGGCCGACCTGCGGCGGGCCCGGCCGACCCTGTTCCTCTCGGTGCCGCGGCTGTGGATGAAGTTCCAGGCGGGCGTGTTCGAGAAGGTGCCGCCGGCGAAGCTGGAGCGGCTCCTGAAGGTCCCGGTCCTGGGCGGGCTGGTGAAGGGCAAGATCCTTCGCCAGCTCGGGCTCGACCGGGTGCGCGTCGCCGGCTCGGGCTCGGCGCCCATCCCCGCCGAGGTCATCGCCTGGTACCGCCGGCTGGGCCTCGAGCTGCTCGAGGGCTACGCCCTGACCGAGAACAGCGGCTACTCGCACATCGGCCGGCCCGGCCAGGTGCGGCCGGGCTACGTCGGCCCGCCCATGCCCGGCGTCGAGTGCCGCCTCAGCGAGGAAGGCGAGATCCTGGTGAGGAGCCCGGGGGACATGCTCGGCTACTTCCGGGATCCGGCCGCGACGGCGCAGGCATTCACCCCCGACGGGTTCCTCAGGACCGGCGACCTCGGCGAGGTGGACGAGAGTGGGCGGCTCAGGGTCACCGGCCGCGTCAAGGAGCTGTTCAAGACCGCCAAGGGCAAGTACGTGGCCCCGGCGCCGATCGAGAACCGGCTGCTGAACCACCCCGCCGTGGAGCAGTGCTGCGTCTGCGGCTCGGGCTATCCCCAGCCGCACGCGCTGGTGGTGCTCTCGGAGGAGGCGCGCCGGCGCCTCGCGGCGGCGGGGAAGGCGGATCTGGAGCGGGAGCTCGCCGATCACCTGCGCGAGGTCAACCGGGACCTGCCTCGCTACGAGCAGCTCGAGTTTGTGGCCGTGGTGGGCGACCAGTGGCTGCCGGAGAACGGGTTCCTGACCCCGACCCTCAAGGTGAAGCGCGCGCGCATCGAGAGCCAGTACGGGCCGCTGGCGCAGTGGTGGTACGACGAGAAGAAGGCGGTGGTGTGGGAGAGTTGAGTTGAGCCGGGGAGGTGCGCGGCCCGAAACGAGGCGGCCTCCGCCGAAGCCCGGGGTTGCGCCCTCGTTCCCGCGGCACCAACGTGGGCCAGCGGGCTGAATCAGTTGCTGACGGCTCGCCTACTCCCCCGTGCGGAGCGCGCCGCTCCGAGCTCGCGTCCGACCCTCGGAGTCTTCCACGCTGGCCCGAACGCCTCGCTCCGGGCGTCTCGATCGGGCGAATCGCAGGCCACCTGTGCGCCAAGGTGTGTCCGTCGTTCGCAGCGGGCGCCGCCGCGGTCTATCCTGCACCTGATGCCTCGGACCGGCCCCCGCGCCACCTGGTCGGCCGTGGCCGCGCTCGCCCTCGTCGGAGCGGTCTCTGCCGGAGGCGCGACCTACCGGATGCACGGAACCGTCCGCTTCCACGGCCCGGCGATGGACCACGACATGGAGCTGCACGCCGACGCCGTGGTGGAGCCTGGGCCCGGACCCGGCGACGTCGTGATTCACCTTGCGTCCATGGGGAACCGGTGCCGCGTCGTCGCCACGCTCGCCGCCGCCGGCGCGCTCGCCTTCCCGCCCGGCCAGGCCTGCGTGCTCGACATCCGCTCACCCGATGCGCGGGGCCGGATCGAGATCCGGCTCGCGTCGGGGAGCGGTCGGTTGCGCGAGGAGGACCTCTCGCTCTCGTTCCGGTCCGAGCTGTCCGGCACCGTGACGGTCGGGTCCGGGCGGCCGATGGTCTTCCTCGGGCGGACGGTGCCCGGCACCGGAAGCTCGACGATCCCGGTCCGCGGCGAGGCGCGGGCGACGGCCGAAGGCCGCCGCGATCACTCCCGTGCGGCAGAGCAGTAGGCCTAATCCCGGGCCCGCCTCTTTCTCACTTCAGCGATCCGACGATTTTCCGGTATTCGGCCTCGGTGAAGACGCGCATGGTCTCGGTGCGGACGTTCCCGAGCGCGCCGAGGCTCAGGGCCAGCTTGGCCGCGGTCTCGTCGTCGGGAACCTCGCCGACGATGAGGGCGTCGTACCTGCCCATGGCGAGGTAGAACTGCTTCAGCTCGCCGCCGGCGGCCTGGAATGCCTTCTTGGCAGCGTCGAGGCGGCCGGGGCTCTCCTTGATGTTGCGGATCCCTTGTTCCGTGTAGCGGATCAGCGTGACGTATGTGGCCATATGGGTCTCCAAGCGTGACGTGAGGATCAGATTCTCGTCCACGGAGCGTGTCCCAGCCAGGACCCCGGCCGGATTCGCCGGAAGAAGGCAACCCCCGAGGGCTCGCCGCCCAGCTGAACGTCGCCGCCCATGAGCCTCCCGGAGACCGCACAGGGGCGCGCGGCGGAAGCTCTCTCAGAGTGAGCACGCCCGTCGCGTGGGCACCAAGCAGCCGCACATCAGCGCGCGGCCCCCCTCATCTGCCCGAGCGCGTATCGCACGAAGCGCGATTTCAGGGCGTCGCTGGCCGCCGCCTTCTGCACCGGGCCCAGCCTCGCGAGCGCCCCGACAATGTTGCCGAGGAAACCCGCGCCGCGGCTCGCGCCTTCGTCGAACAGGAGCTGGGCCAGATGGCCGCGCTCGAGCGCCATGCGCACCACGCGTTCCATCGCATTCGCCGGCACCGACGGCCGCGCTGCCGCGCGCTTCATCGTGAGCGCGTGGTTGCGGCAGGTATCCGCGCACACACCGCAGCCGATGCACCGCTCCTCGTCGACCAGCGGCAGCAGCCGATTCTTCGCGCTCGCGTCAACGCGCCGCGGGATCATCGTGACCGCCGCGATGGGGCAGGCGCGGGCGCATTTCGAGCAGCCCTTGCACGCAGTGTCGTCGCGCGCAGGGATGAACCCGCTCGGGGTCACGGCTGCGAGCCCGTAGCGATTGATCGCAGCGAGCTGCTCGCAGCAGCAGCCGCAACAGTTGCAGATGTAGGCCGGCTTCTTCATCACGTTGTCTGCCAGCTGCACCAAACCCCGCTCTCTCGCGCGCTTGAGGATCTCCAGCGCCTCCGAGCACTCGACCGCGCGCGCGAAGCCGCGGCGGATGGCGTGCTCGGCGCCGCCGTTCAGCGAGAGGCAGTTCTCGATCGGCGTGTCGCACCGCTTCCCTAGGTGCTCGGCCTTGTGACGGCAGAAGCAAAGCGACACGCCGCGCAAGCTCGCGTCAGCGATGATGGCGCTCGCCCGCTCCCAGTCGAGCACCTCGGGGACCTCCGCGGCGACGGCGCTCTCATGGACCACGGCGCGGCCGATGACCGTCTCGCCGCCGAAGGCCTCGCGCGCGAACGCCGCGTCCCCACGGGTGTAGGCGTCGAGCGCTTCGGCCATACGCTTCTTGGGGATGGAATCGTGAGCGCGCATCATCGAGAACTCGATGAAGCCGACGATGGGGGGCGAGAGGAGGTAACGGACCTCGCCGGTGCGCGGGTGCACCAGGTCCATCACCACGCCCTTCTCGCACATCAGCCCGAGCCGCGTCTGCAGCTCCGTGCTCGGGATGCCGAGCCGCGACTCGAGCTGCGCGAGCGAGGAGGGTCGTACCGGCAGCCTCGCTGCGAGCGCCGCCTCCTCGGGTGTGTAGAGGATCTCGAGGATCTCCTTCCACCCCTGCCACGCCGTCGGGTCCTCGGGCTCGGCATACGCGACCTGGTTGGCATCGAGCCTGCGCACCAACGCGCGGTACTCCTGCTTGAGATAGCCGAGATGTCCCATCGTCAGCCCCCGAGGAGCGGCGCCAGCACCGCCCGGTCGAAATAGACCTCGTTGCGCGCCAGCTGCTCGCCGCGCACCAGCGCGAGGTCCATGCCGTCGGCCTCCACCACCTGCGAGCCGCCCTGGCGGCGGAAGGTCGCGTGCCAGAGGAACGCGACCCCGTCGATGGCGGCGAGCTGGAAGACCTCGCGCTGCACCCAGGTCATCTGCCACGCCGCGAACAGCTTGCGCAGATAGCGGTGCATTGCGTCGCGTCCCTCGACGTGGCCGCGCGTATTCGGGTCGCGGTAGCGGACGTCCTCGGTGTAGGTCGCCACCACCCGCTCGACGTCCTGCGAGTTCCAGGCCGCGAGG
>DASRTO010000460.1:0-24267 GCA_035655915.1 Anaeromyxobacteraceae bacterium | reverse complement strand
CTCCGGCGGCGCGGCAGAGGCGCCAGCCGGCGCGGGGGGAGGCCCGGGACGGCGCCCCGCCGGCGGCGCCTTCGCCGCCGCGCCCGCCGCTTCCGGGAGCCGGCCGCCCTCGAGCAGGACCGTGAGCGCGGCCCGGGCCGCCGCCTGCTCGGCCTCCTTCTTGGAGCGCCCGGAGCCGCGCCCCAGCGCCTCGCCCGCCACCTCCAGCTCCACCTCGAAGACCTTGGCGTGGTCGGGCCCCAGCTCGGACGCCACGCGGTAGCGAGGCGTGGCCCGCAGGCTCCCCTGGGCCCATTCCTGGAGCTGCGTCTTCCAGTCCCGGTCGAGGGTGCCGGCGGCGGCGCGGGCGAAGGTCTCTTCCAGGAATCGGTCCACCAGGCCGATGGCCGGGCCGAGGCCGTGCTCCAGGTAGACGGCGCCGATCACCGCCTCCATGGCGTCGGCCAGGAGCGAGGCCTTCTGGCGCCCGCCGGTCATCTCCTCGCCGCGCCCCAGCCTGAGGAGCTCCCCCAGTCCCAGGGCGCGGGCCATGGCCGCCAGCCCGGCCTCGTCCACCACCGCCGCCCGCATCTTGGAGAGCTCCCCCTCGCTCGCCGACGGGAAGCGCTGCATGAGGCGGTGCGACACCAGCAGGTCCACCACCGCGTCGCCCAGGAACTCCAGGCGCTCGTTGTCGGCGCCGCCCTCGCGGCGGTGCTCGTTGACCCAGGACTTGTGGGTGAGCGACGAGAGCGCCGTGGCCCGGTCGCGGAAGGAGAGGCCCAGGCGCCGCTCCAGGGCCGCCACCGGATCGGGCTGGGCCGCCGCCGCGGCGTCGGGGGCGTCGGGCATGGCGCTACAGCCTTCCCGCCAGCTCGTCGACCAGGGCCCAGGGGTCGGCCCGGCGGGCGGCGATGCGCCCGGCGATCTCGTCCAGCTGGCCCTCCTCGGCGGCCAGCCGCGCCAGCGCCCCCTCCAGGAGCCGCTCCCGCAGCATGGCCACGAAGCCGGCCCGGGCCCGGGCCCGCTCACGCCGCTCCCGCTCGCCGCTCACGTCCAGGTGGGCCCGGTGGCGCGCCACCGCCTCGGCCAGATCCTCCAGCCCCTCGCCCCGGGTGGCCACCGTCTTGACGATGGGAGGCTCCCAGTAGCCGGGGTCGTGCGGGTCCCAGGCCGCGGTCCGGGTGAGCTGGTGGGCGGCGTCGTGCTCCAGCCCGGGATGGGTGGCGGTGCTGCGCCGCAGCTCCAGCATGACCTGGAGGTCCTTCACGGTGCGGTCGGCGCCCTCGCGATCGGCCTTGTTGACGGCGAAGACGTCGGCGATCTCCAGCACCCCGGCCTTGATGGCCTGGACGTCGTCGCCCATCCCCGGCACCATCACCACGACCACCGTGTGCGCCAGCGCGGCGATCTCGATCTCGTCCTGCCCCACGCCCACCGTCTCCACCAGGACCAGGTCCTTGCCCATGGCGTCCAGCACCTGCACCACCTCGGCGGTGGCCCGCGACAGCCCGCCCAGGTGGCCGCGGGTGGCCAGCGAGCGGATGAAGACCCCGGGATCCAGGGCGTGGTCCTGCATGCGGATGCGGTCGCCCAGGATGGCGCCGCCGGAGAAAGGGCTGGTGGGGTCCACCGCCACCACCCCCACCGAGAGGTCCCGCGCCCGGTTGAGCCCGATGAGCCGGTCGGTGAGCGACGACTTGCCGGCGCCCGGCGGGCCGGTGAGCCCCACCACGTAGGCGCGGCCGGTGCGGGGGAAGAGGGCCCGCAGCACCTCGCGGGCCGAGGGCGTCCCGTCGTCGAGGTCGCGCATCAGGCGCGCCGCGGCGCGGATGTCCCCGGCGAGCACCTTCTCCGCGGCGGCCTCGGGCGGCGCCTTCACGGGGCCTCCCCTGATGGTGTGCTCGCCCTCGCTCATCCCGTCCCGTCGCCGGCTAGCGCAGGATCTGCCGCGCGATCACCATTCGCTGCACCTCGCTCGTACCCTCGCCGATCTCGCACAGCTTGGCGTCGCGGAAGTAGCGCTCCACCGGGAAGTCCCGGGTGTAGCCGTAGCCGCCGTGGATCTGGATGGCCTTGCTGGTGGCGCGCATGGCCGCCTCGGAGGCGAAGAGCTTGGCCATGGAGGCCTCGCGGACGAATGGCTTCCCGGCGTCGCCCAGCGCCGCCGCCCGGTGCACCAGCAGCCGGGCCGCGTCGGTCTCGGTGGCCATGTCGGCCAGCATGAAGGCGATGGCCTGGAACTCGGCGATGGGCCGGCCGAAGGCCTTGCGCTCCTTGGCGTAGGCCCGGGCCTCCTCGATGGCGCCGCGGGCCAGGCCGACCGCGAGCGCTCCGATGGTGATGCGGCCGCGGTCCAGGATCTGCAGGGTGTTCAGGAACCCCTGGTTGAGCTCGCCGATCCGGTTCTCGTCGGGGACCTCGACGTCCTCCATGTGAAGCTCGGCGGTGTCCGAGCTGCGCATGCCCAGCTTGCCGTGGATGGGGCGCTGGGTGAACCCCTTCATCCCCTTCTCCAGCGCGAAGGCGGTGATCCCCTTCTGCGCCTTCTCGGGGTCGGTGCGGGCCAGCACTACGAAGACGTCGCCCACCGAGCCCTGGGTGATGAAGGTCTTGGAGCCGTTCAGGACCCAGCCGTCGCCGCGGCGCACCGCGGTGGTGCGCAGCGCCGCCGCGTCCGAGCCGGAGCCGGGCTCGGTGAGCCCCCAGGCGGCGAGCTTCTCACCCCGGGCCAGGGGCACGAGCCAGCGGCGCCGCTGGGCATCGCTCCCGAAGTGACGGATCTGGGAGGAGCCGAGCCCGTTGTGGCTGGCCACGGTGAGGGCCAGCGAGCCGTCGTGGCGCGCCACCTCCTCCACCACCACCGCCACCGCCAGCATGTCCAGGCCGGCCCCGCCCAGCTCCTCGGGCACCGAGATGCCGAGCAGCCCCAGCTCGCCGAGCTTCCGCACCACCTCCCGAGGGAACTCGCCAGTCTCGTCCCAGCGACGGGCGTGGGGCTTCACCTCCGCCTGGCAGAACTGGCGCACCACGCGCTGGATCTCGCGGTGCGCCTCGGGCAGCTCGAAGTCCATGTCCTCTCCTCTTCCATCCCCGGGTCTCTGCGACACCGGCAGATCCGTCCTTGACGGGCGCCGGGATCCGCTCCCCGCGCCCGGCCCTGTCAGGCGGCCTGCCGCGGATGGATGTGCTGGCGAATCCAGTCGACGATGGCCTGCGTCGACGAGCCGGGCAGGAACACCTCGGCCACTCCCAGGGCCTTGAGGCGCGGGATGTCGTCCTGGGGGATGATGCCCCCGCCGAACACCACCACCTCGGAGCCGCCCTTCTCCTTGAGCAGGTCGATGACCGCCGGGAAGAGCGTCATGTGGGCCCCGGACATGATGGAGAGGCCGACCGCGTCGACGTCCTCCTGGATGGCGGCGTTCACCACCATCTCCGGGGTCTGGTGGAGGCCGGTGTAGATGACCTCGAAGCCGGCGTCGCGCATGGCCCGGGCGATGATCTTGGCGCCGCGGTCGTGGCCGTCCAGGCCTGGCTTGGCGACGAGGATTCGCAGCTGGCGCTCTCTGGCTTTCTGGCTCATGCAACCTTCTCCGCGAGGGCGATGAGATCGGGCGCGTCGGCGTCGAGGCTCGGAGTGCGGTCCCGTGGTCTCGAGGTGCTGGAGATCCCGAGGAGCCGGAGGCCGGCCCGGGGCGCCAGCGCCGACCACTCCGCCGGGGTGTAGTACCTCAAAAGGGCCGTCCCCGCCAGCACCGTCCCGTCGAGGCGGTACAGGTGCCGTGCACAGGCGTCCACCCCCGTTCGCAGGTCGAAACGCGAGTGTTCCTCGACCCTTGCGCCGTTGGGCAAGGTCCGCTCGGCTCTGGCCTCGGGCTCGCGGGCGAGCCTGGCCGGGTTGGCGTGGTGGACGAGCAACCGGCCGCCTGGGCGGACGACGCGCGCCGCCTCGCACAGCGCGGCGAGGTTCACCGCGTCGTCCCACATGAAGAGCGAGGCGTACCAGGAGAAGGCGGCGTCGAAGGCGCCGTCCCGGAACGGAAGGCCCCTCAGGTCCCCCGGCACCAGGCTCGCGCCGGCGCCCCGCGCCCGCTCGAGGTAGGCGCGGCTGCGGTCCAGGCCGACCAGGCGCGCCCGCCCGGCCAGCGCGCACAGGTGGCGCCCCTGGCCGCAGGCGAGGTCCAGCACCAGCTCCTCCGGGCGCAGATCGAGCAGGCTCAGCAGGACCTCGGCCTCGGCCGCGGAGAGCGCCGGCGTGAGCAGGTCCGCGACCGAGTCGAGGTACAGGTCGCCGTAGTAGGCGTCGGTCCAGTCGCGGGGCACCGGTGAAGTCTACCGCGGCGCCAGGTCACTCCGGTTGGGCCGCCGGCCCAGTCACCACCTCATCGACGTCACAGAGTCGGGCCAAGTCGGATCGGCGACCGGAGGCCACCCTCCCCCTCAGAACCGCCCGTCCTCGCGGTAGGGGCCCCACACCCTGCGAAAGACGTCGCAGACCTCGCCCAGCGTGGCGTAGGCCTTCACCGCCTCGACGATGGAGGGCATCACGTTCACGCCGTCGCGGCAGGCTCGCTCCACGGCGCCGAGCGCCTCCTTCACCCTCGCGCCGTCGCGCTCGGCCCTGACGGCGCGGAGGCGCTCCGCCTGGGCCCGGTCCACGCTCTCGTCGATCTTGAGGAGCGAGATGGGCTCGTCGGCGCCGGGGGCGTGGAAGCGATTGATGCCCACGATGACCCGGTCGCCGCTCTCGATTTCCCGCTGGGTCTGGAAGGCTGCCTCGGCGATCTCGCGCTGCGGGAATCCCTCCTCCACCGCCCGCAGCATCCCGCCCATCTCGTCGATCTTGTGGATGTACTCCAGGGCCCGGCGCTCCATCTCGTCGGTCAGGTACTCGACGTAGTAGCTGCCAGCCAGCGGATCCACCACCCGATCGACGCCGGATTCGTAGGCGATGATCTGCTGGGTGCGCAGGGCGATGGTCACCGCCTCCTCGGTGGGGAGGGCGTAGGTCTCGTCGAGCGAGTTGGTGTGGAGCGACTGGGTCCCGCCCAGCACCGCCGCCATGGCCTGCAGGGCCACCCGCACCACGTTGTTCTGGGGCTGCTGCGCCGTGAGCGACACCCCGGCGGTCTGGGCGTGGGTGCGGAGGAGCAGCGACTCCTTCCTGCGGGCCCCGAAGCGCTCCTTCATGGTGCGGGCCCAGATGCGGCGCCCGGCGCGGAACTTGGCGATCTCCTCGAAGAAGTCGTTGTGGACGTCCCAGAAGAAGCTGAGGCGCGAGGCGAAGGCGTCCACCGCGAGGCCGCGGTCGCAGAGGATCTGCACGTACTCCATGCCGTCGGCCAGGGTGAAGGCCAGCTCCTGCACCGCCGTGGCCCCGGCCTCGCGGATGTGGTAGCCGCTGATGGAGACCGGGTTCCAGCGCGGCATCTCCCGGGCGCAGAACTCGATCATGTCGCACATGACCTTCACCGCCGGCCGGGGCGGGATGATCCACTCCTTCTGGGCGATGTACTCCTTCAGCATGTCGGCCTGGATGGTCCCGCCGAGCCTGGCCCGCGGTACCCCCTGCTTCTCGCCCACCGCCACGTACATGGCCAGGGCCACCACCGCCGAGGCGTTGATGGTCATGGAGGTGGTGACCTCGCCGAGCGGGATGCCGTCGAAGAGGACCTCGAAGTCTCGCAGCGAGGAGACGGCCACCCCCTCCTTGCCCACCTCGCCGCGGCTCATGGGGTGGTCGCAGTCGTAGCCCATGAGCGCCGGCATGTCGAAGGCGGTGGAGAGGCCGGTCACGCCGTGGGAGAGCAGGTACTTGAAGCGCCGGTTGGTGTCCTCCGGGCTGCCGAAGCCGGCGAACTGCCGCATGGTCCAGAGCCGCCCCCGGTACATGCTGGCCTGCGGGCCGCGGGTGAAGGGGTAGCGCCCCGGCCAGCCGATGTCGCGGCGGAAGTCCTCCTGGCTGCGGTAGACGGGGTCGACCACGTCGGGGACGGGGATGCCCGAGTCGGTGCCGAACTCCTTGCGGCGGCGGGGAGCGCGCGAGAGGGTCTCGGCCAGCTCGCCCGCCGTCCAGGACTCGCGCTCCTCCAGGATCTCCTGCAGCTCGTCGCGCCGGTAGACCGGGTCCTGGGCCCGCTCCGGCGCCGGCGGCGTCGGCTTGCGCGACCCGGCCGGGGCGGCCTGCTGGGTCTTCTTCCGGGCGGGCTTCTGGGCCATCGGCGGACCTCGGGCGAAGGTGGTGTGGGCATTCTATCGGCCAGGACGGGCCAGGGGGCAAGTCCTGCTGCACGGGCATGAGGGCCAGGCGGCCCGGTCCGGGCCGGTGGTCACGAGCCGGCGCGGCGCATCACGGCGGAGGGGCAGGCGGCAGGGCGGCGAAGGCGCGCAGCACGTCCACCAGCCCACGCCCCATGCGCTCCGGGACGTATCCGCCCTCGAGGACGGCGGCCACCCTCCCCCCGACCGGCCCGCCCACCCGCTCGAGCAGGTCGCGGGTCAGCTGGTGCAGGTCCGCCGGCTCGAGCTCCAGGCCCCCCAGCGGATCTCCGGCCAGGCAGTCGAACCCGGCCGAGACCATGGTCAGGTCGGGCGCGAAGGAGGCCAGCGCCTCGTCCAGCGCCCCGAGGAAGAGGCGCCGGTACTCGGCGGCGCCGGTGCCGCGGGGGAGCGGCACGTTGCGGGTGTGACCCAGGCCGGCGCCGGCCCCGCGCTCCCCCGCCGCTCCCGTCCCCGGGTAGTGAGGGAAGAGGTGGAGGGAGAGGAAGGAGACCGTGGGGTCGGCGTAGAACACGTCCTGGGTGCCGTTCCCGTGGTGGACGTCCCAGTCCACCACCAGGATCCGCTCGGCGCGGCCGTGGGCCTGCAGGGCCCGGGCCGCCACCGCCAGGTTGTTGAAGAGGCAGAAGCCCATGGCGCGGTGGACGGTGGCGTGGTGGCCCGGGGGACGGCACAGGGCGAAGGCGGCCTGGGCCTCGCCGCGGGCCACCATCTCGGCGGCGGCGATGGCGCACCCGGCCGCGGCCAGGGCGGCCTCCCAGGAGTCGGGTGACGCCGCCGTGTCGGGGTCGAGCCACAGGACCTCGCCGCGGCGCCGGGCTTCGGCGGCGGCCTGCCGGATCCCCACCACGTGCTCGGGCGTGTGCACCCGCAGCAGGTCCTCCTCGGCCGCCGGCCTGGCCTCGCGCTCCACCAGGCGCGGCGCCAGCTCGCCGTCGCCCCGCGCGGCCGCGAGCAGGGCCGGCAGCCGGGCGCGGCTCTCGGGGTGGCCCGGTCCGGTGTCGTGCCGGTTGCAGGCGGGATGGCTGATCAGGGCGACCGGGCGGGTCACGGTCTGCGCTCAGGGGGCGGGGGTGGCCGGGCCAGGATCTCGTCGACCTTCCGCTCCAGGGCCTGCGGCGTGAAGGGCTTTCCCAGGAAGTCGATCCCGGCCTCGAGGACGCCGTGGTGCACGATGGCGTCCTCGGTGTAGCCGGAGACGTAGAGGATCCTGGTCTCCGGCCTGGCCGCGGCGATGCGGTCGGCCACTTCCCGCCCGCGCATCCCCGGCATGACCACGTCGGTGATGAGCAGGTGGATGGTGCCCGGGTGCTGCGCGGCGACCTGGAGCGCCTCCTCGCCGCACCGCGCCTTCAGCACCGAGTAGCCGCCCCTGGCGAGCACCTGTGACACGAGGTCCCGCACCGGGTCCGAGTCCTCGACGACCAGCACGGTCTGCCCCCGGTGCTCCCGGACCGCCGGCTCCGGGGCCCGCTTCTCCGCCACCGGGGCGGCGTGCTCTCGCGGGAAGTAGATCCTGAAGGTCGTCCCCCGCCCCGGCTCGCTGTGGGCCCGGATGGTCCCGCCGCTCTGCTTGACGATGCCGTAGACGGTGGAGAGGCCGAGCCCGGTGCCCTGCCCCTTGGTGGTGAAGAAGGGCTCGAAGACGCGGGCCAGGGTCTCGGCATCCATCCCGGCGCCGGTGTCGGTCACCGCCAGCATCACGTAGGGCCCGGGGCGGACGTCCAGGTGCCGCTGCGCGTCGGACTCGTCCAGCGCCACGTTGCCGGTCTCGATGGTGAGCTTGCCACCCTCCGGCATGGCGTCCCGGGAGTTGACCGCCAGGTTCAGGATCACCTGCTCCAGCTGGCCCGGGTCGGCCCGCACCGGCCACAGGCCCTCCCCGAGGTGCGTGACCAGCTCGACGTCCTCCCCGATGACCCGCCGCAGCATGCTCTCGGCGCGGCCCACCATCTCGTTCAGCCCGAGGACCTTGGGCTGCAGCACCTGCTTCCGGCTGAACGCCAGCAGCTGGCGGGTCAGGGCCGAGGCGCTCTCGCCCGCCTGCCGGATCACCTCCACGTCGGCGCTGGCCGGCGACTCCGGGGACAGGGCACGGAGGAGCAGGTCGCAGTGGCCGTTGATGACGGTGAGCAGGTTGTTGAAGTCGTGCGCGATTCCGCCGGCCAGGCGCCCCACCGCCTCCATCTTCTGGGATTGCAGCAGCTGGTCCTCCAGGACGTGTCGCTGCGCGATCTCCTCCCGGAGCTTCTGGTTCTTGTCTGCCAGGTCGGTCATCTTCTCCCGGATGGCGTCGCGCATACGGACGAAGCTGCGGGCGAGGCTGGCGAGCTCCTGGGCTCCCTCGACGCGGATCTCCCGGTCGAGGTGGCCGTCGGCCATGGCCCGGGCCGCCTGGCTCAGGCGGGCGATGGGGTCGGTGAACTGCTTCACCACCAGGTACATCACCGCGAAGAGCCCCAGGACCAGCGCCGCCGAGAAGAGCAGGATCCCGTTCCGGGACTGGACCAGCTGCCGTTCCAGTAGCGCCGTGGACCAGGTGCCGCGGATCTCCCCCAACGCGTCCCTCCCCCGATGGACCACCACCTGGCTGTGGATCTCGGTGCCGAGGGGCGCCGCCGGCGGCCGCGTCCGCTCCAGGCGGATGTCCCCGTCGTACTCCTCCAGCACCAGCCGGACCATGCTCGGATCGGTGAAGAAGGAATCCAGGTCGGTGCCCAGCTGCTCCACGTCCCCGTCGTAGAGCGGCCGGCCGATCACCACCTGCAACAGGGTCTCGGTCTCGGCGATGGACCGCTGCAGCCGGGCCATGGCGCCGGCCCGCTCCCGCCGGATGAAATAGGTGGCGTAGGCGATGTTGACCACCGCGACGACGAGGAGGGCGGCGCCCAGGATGCGGGTGCGGATTCTCATGCGTCCCTAGCGGAGGTTGTCCTCGAAGGCCACGATCTCCCGATAGGCCGCCCGCTGCTTCTCCACGCCCACCCGCGCCGTGATCTGCCGCCAGCGCTCCGCCACCTCGTCCAGCGCCGCCTGCGGGGACTCGCGCCCCGTCAGCGCCCGGTAGACGCCGATGGAGAGCGCGTGGACGTACTGCTGCCCCAGGTGGATGCGCAGGTCCAGCACCCGGTTCCGGCTCCGGCTCATGCGCTGCAGCGTGTCCACGTACGAGGCGGCCACCGGCTCATCCCACCCGGCGCGGCGCATCCAGAAGCCCTTGTTCAGATCGACGCGGCGGAAGGGGTTCATCCCGAAGCGCCCCACCACCAGGTCGGAGGCGTGGTTCTCGGGGTTGGCGTAGAAGCCCAGGAAGTCGAAGGCGGCCTCCTGGTGGCGGCTGCTGCGGGCGACGGCGCTGGTCCAGCCGTACACGATGTAGGGGACGTAGTTCACATCGTGGAAGTGGTCCCAGCGGCCGGTCCTGCGGTTCCACACCTCGCGCGAGCCCGGAGAGAGCGTGGCGCCGACCCGGTTGCGGAGCTTGGAGCCAGGCTCCATGGCCTGGACGAAGGGGTCGTCCCAGGAATCCGAGAAGACGGCCTCGCCCTTCCCGAAGGAGCGGATCACGGCGGGGAAGTCGAAGGTGCCCCCGCCGGGCGGGTAGAGCTCCTTGGAAGCGATGAAGTCCTCGAGCGCCTGCACGAAGCCCGGCGTGTTGACGAGGGGCTCCATGGTCTCGAGGTCGAAGTAGAAGCCGCCGCCGACGTGCGGGTGCTTGGCGTAGGGCGCCGCCCGTTTGATGAACTGGTTGCCGAGCAGGGCGTCGCTCACCGTCACCTCGGCGATGCCGCTCACCACGCTTCCGTCCGCCGTCTTCCGCCCCTGGAAGAAGCGGGCCACCTGGTTCAGCTCCTTCCAGGTCCGGGGCACCTCCAGGCTTTGCCCCGTCGTTCGCTTGAACTCGGCCCGGACGGTGGGATCCTCCAGCAGGTCCCGGCGGTACTGGAGGTAGTGCCGGTCGCCGTCGATGGGGACCTGCACCGGCACGCCCATCCAGGTGGCGATGTTCTGGTAGTGGGGGAGGACGTCCCGGTACTGGGCCGACGCGAGCATCCTCTCGGGGATGGGCGAGAGGTAGGGCTGGGCGTCGGCGATCCACATCGAGCCGTAGAAGACCACGTCGTACTTGCCCTTCTTCAGCCCCAGGATGAGCTCCTGGTAGAGGTCCGGGAAGGGGACGAAGTGCACGTTCACCTTGGCCCCGGTGAGCTCCTCGAACTGGCGGGCGTGCAGCTCGGTGGGCTCGCCCAGAACTGGCTTCTCCAGGGTGAGCACCTCCAGCGTGACCCCGCGGTAGTCCTTGCGGCCGATGGCTTCGCGGGAGTAGGGCTCGGCCGCCGCCGAGCGGCAGGGCGCGCCTCCGAGGATGGCTACCCCGGCCACGACGAGCGCGACCGGTGCCCACGCCACCCGGCCGGATGGCGTCGAAACCCCCTGGTAGGTCCCGTCCGGCACGGCGCTCCGCACCTCCCGCCCAACCCGCTGCCGACCTGGGGCGAAAATAGCGCGGCCCGCCGGAACGGGCCAGCGGGGCCGCGAGATCGAAGGGCGGGATCGGTTGGTGGTGAGGGGGAGAATCGAACTCCCGACCTGGGGATTATGAGACCCCCGCTCTAGCCGACTGAGCTACCTCACCGGACGCACGCGCTTATAGGGCCACCCGAAAAAGCTGTCAACGCGGCCGTCTTCTCGAACCGGGGCCCTGGCTAGGCCGGTCCTTCGCGCACCGGGCCGGCGCCGCCCCTTTCCGCGGCGACGTACTCGGCCTCCTCTTTTTCCAGCTCCTCCTCCACCTCCTTGGGCGCGCGGAAGATGCGGTCGAGCCGGATGTGGCGGGAGAACATGAAGACCACGCCGAACACGGTCTGCTGGCCGAGCTGGACCAGCCAGAGCACGTTGGCGTAGGCGTTACCGTGGGTGTCCACCGCCTCCCGGGGCGCGAAGAGCGACAGCCCCAGCACCACCGCCGCCTGGAAGGTCCCCACCATGCCCGGCCCGGCCGGGATCATCACTCCCACCACCAGCACGCCCAGCACCGTGAAGGCCTGGACCGGCGAGAGGTCGAAGCCGAAGCCGAGCGCCAGCACCTTCATCCCGAAGCCGTTGAGCGCCCAGTAGAGGAAGGTGAGGAGGAAGAAGAGCACCAGCTTGCGCCGGCTGGGGACGAGGCGCAGGCCGTGGATGAAGGCGTCCATCATCCCCGAGGCGCGGTGGGCCAGGCGCGGCGAGATGGGGTCGAACAGCCGGTGCGTGATCCGCACCGCCAGCGCCCGGTTACGGTACGCCACCAGCAGGAAGGTCAGGAGCGTCGCGAATGCGATGAGCACTCCGACCCCGCCGGCACGCAGGAAGTGCAGGCCCGGCGTGCCCCCGGGCACCCCCAGGAGCGTGAGCACCAGCAGCGCCGCCGTGAAGAGCCCGTCCACGACCCGCTCCACCACCACGCTGGAGAGCGTGGCCGAGACCCGGATGCGGGGGCGCTCCGCCACCAGGTAGGGGCGCGCGAACTCCCCAAGCCGGAATGGCAGGATCATGAGGGCCATGAAGCCCACCGCGCACACCGCGTTGAGCCGCCCGAACGGCACCTTGGCCACCGGCTCGAGCAGGAGACCCCAGCGCACCGTTCGCGCCAGGTGAATGGCCACCAGGAAGAGGAGGTACGGGGCCAGGTACCGGTAGTCGGCGGCGAGGACCGCCCGCCAGATGGCGGAGAGGTCCCTGCCGCGCAGCGTGAGCCAGAGCGCTCCGCCGGAGATGGCGAGGCCCGCTGCGACCTGGACGGCGCGCCTCATGCCAGCTCCTCCCCCCGTACCACCCGCCGCGGGTTCTCGTCGAGCAGGCGGGAGGCCGCCTCGCCGCCGGCGCGGCGTGAGAGCTGGCGGTGGGCCTCGGCCACCCAGCGGCGGGCCTCCACGGGACCGTGCAGGTCGGTGGCCGCGATGGCGTACAGGCCGGCGTCGAGGAGGCGCTCCGCCACGCGCCTGGGCCCGCGCCCGTAGCGCCCCAGCAGGGCCCCCAGGTCGAGCTGCAGCGCCCCGCCGAGCCGCACCACCTCCTCGGCCCGCCCCAGCCGCTCGAACTCGGCACAGCGCTCGGGGTGCGCGAAGAGCGGGAGGTGTCCCTTGAGCTTCACGCGGAAGACCAGGTCCGGGAGCCTCGGCACAGCCGAGGTGAAGGGCAGCTCGAGGAGCACCCAGCGACCGCCGGGGCCGAGCCCGCGCGGATCGCCGCGCCCCAGGCGCTCCATGAAGGCGTCGTCGAGGAAGTTCTCGGCGCCGGGGTGGACCTGGAGCGGCACCCGCTCCCGCACGAGCAGCGACTCCAGGGCGGCCAGGCGCTCCCGGCACAGGTCCCCGTCCCGGGACGGGAAGTCGCTGCGGGCGTGCGGGGTCGGCGCCGCCTCCCGGTAGCCCAGGTCCACCAGCGCCCGGGCCGCCTCCAGGGCGTCGCCGGCGGTGGCGCAACCGTCGTCGATCCCCCACAGGAGATGGCAGTGCAGATCCACGTAGCCCACGGGCGCGCGCCCTACGGCACCGGATGCCGGGGCGGCTGGCCGGTGGCCACCCGCTCGATGTCGTCCCACACCATGCGCGACATGGCCTGGCGCGTCTCCCGGGTCCCCGAGCCGAGGTGCGGGGTGAGCACCACGTTGTCCAGCGCCCGGTAGGCCTCCGGCACCCGCGGCTCGTCGCGGAAGACGTCCAGCCCGGCGGCGGCGAGGCGCCCCTCCCGCAGCGCCTCCGCCACCGCCTGGTCGTCCAGCACCGGCCCGCGGGCGGTGTTCACCAGGATGGCCCCGCGCTTCATGAGCGCGAGGCGCTCCCGCGCGACCAGGTTCTCGGTGCCGGGGGTGAGCGGGACGTGCAGCGAGACGAAGTCGCTGCGGGACAGCAGGTCCTCCAGGGCCACCCGCTCGGCGCCCGGGAACGCCACCGGGCGCGGGCTGGCGTAGAGGATCCTCATCTCGAAGCCCTGGGCCCGGCGGGCCACCGCCTGGCCGATGCGCCCGAAGCCCACGATCCCCAGGGTCTTGCCGGTGACCTCGGTCCCGAGCATCCAGCTCGGGTCGACCTCCTTCCAGTCACCCGCCCGGATGAGGCGATCGCCCTCGGCGACGCGGCGCGCCGCCGCCAGCAGGAGCCCCATGGCCAGGTCGGCGGTGGCGTTGGTCACCACCCCGGGGGTGTTGGTCACCAGCACCCCCCGCCGCCGGCAGCAGTCCAGGTCGATGTGGTTCAGCCCCACCCCGTAGGAGGCGACGTGGCGGACGGTGGGGAGCGGCGCCAGGAGGGCGTCGTCCACGCGGTCGAGGTAGGTGAGCGCCAGCACGGTGGCGCCGGCGGCCTCCCGCCACAGCACCTCGCGGGGCGGCGGCCGGGGCGCGTCGCCCCGCACCTCGAAGAGCTCCCTGAGCCGCGCCGGAAACGTCCCGGGGAAGGACCGCACCACGTACAGGATGGGCTTCATGCGTCGTCTCCCTCGTCGGCGGGCCCCGCCGTGCCCGCCGCGCCGTCGCCGGCCGGCGGCCCGGCGACCCGGTACTCCTCCCCCAGCCACCTCCCCAGGTCCAGGAGGCGACACCGCTCCGAGCAGAACGGCCAGGCACGGTTGGCGGGCCGGGGCGGGACCGGCCGGCGGCACACCGGGCATGGGCGCGGGCGCGTCACCGTCAGGGCCCGGGGCAGGCGCCGGCCGCCGGCAGGTGGGGACCGGCCGCCTCCTCCACGCGGCGCCGGGAGAGGGCGCCGTCGAAGACCCGGCGCACCCGCCCCTCCCGGTCGACGAGGTAGCTCCGCGGGTAGCCGGGCACGTGCCAGTCGGCGGCCGCCTTGCCGTCCCGGTCCAGGACCAGCGGGTAGGGGATCGCGTGGCGCAGGGCGAACTCGGCCACCTCGGCCGGGTTGCCCGACTCCTCGGCGACGCCCACCACCTCCAGGCAGCGCCCGCGCTGCGCCCGCCAGGCCTGGACCAGCTCGGGGATCTCCTCAAGGCACGGGGCGCACCAGGTGGCCCAGAAGTTCACCAGCACCACCTTGCCGCGGAGGCCGGCGAGGTCGAAGCGCTTCCCCTGGAGGTCGGGGAGATCGAGCGGCGGCGCCGCCTCCCCGAGCGCGAAGGGCGGCGCCTCCTTCTGGACGAGGATCTGGGTGACGACCACCGCCGCCGCCGCCAGCGCCAGGAGCTTCACCCAGCTTCGCACCCGGGCGAGTATAGCGTCGGCTTCGCTCCGCGCTTCACACTTCTTCAACTGAAGGTGGCCTTCCCGGGGGTTTCAGCAGATAAGATGTGCCCGCCACGCCCCACCCGGACCCTCCCACCATGTCCCGACGCCGCCTCATCGCGCTCGCCGCCGTCGCCGCCGTCCTCGTCGCCGCCGTGGTGGTCTGGCGCTGGCGGGCCTCCGCTGCCAAGCCCCGCCTCCAGATCGAGTCGGCCAAGGTGGACCGCGGCCGCATCATCGCCAAGGTCACCGCCACCGGCACCCTCTCGGCCATCGTCACCGTCCAGGTGGGGAGCCAGGTCTCGGGGCGGGTGGCGGCCCTCTACGCCGACTTCAACTCGCCCGTGAAGAAGGGACAGCTCATCGCCAAGATCGATCCCCAGCTCTTCCAGGCGGCGGTGGAGCAGGCGCGCGCCAACCTCGTCGCCGCCCAGGGGAACCTCGCCAAGTCCAAGGCCCAGGCGGTCGACGCCGACCGGCAGTACCAGCGGGCCAGGGCGCTGGCGGAGCGCAAGCTCATCGCCCAGGCGGACCTCGACACCGCCCAGTCCAACGCGGATGCGGCCCGGGCCCAGGTGGACGCCTCGGCGGGGGCGGTGGAGCAGGCGCGGGCCGCGCGCCACCAGGCGGAGGTGAACCTGGCCTACACCGACATCACCTCGCCGACCAGCGGCGTCGTCATCTCCCGCAACGTCGACGTGGGCCAGACGGTGGCAGCCTCGCTGCAGGCGCCGACCCTGTTCGTCATCGCCGAGGACCTGGCCAAGATGCAGGTGGACACCAGCGTGGCCGAGGCCGACGTGGGGCGGCTGACCGCCGGCATGGGCGCCAGCTTCACGGTGGACGCCTACCCCTCGGAGACCTTCCAGGGCACGGTCCGGCAGATCCGCAACGCCCCCCAGACGGTGCAGAACGTGGTCACCTACGACGCGGTCATCGACGTGGCCAACCCCGCCCTGAAGCTCAAGCCCGGCATGACCGCCAACGTCACCTTCGTCTACGCCGAGAAGGACGACGTCCTGCGGGTGCCGAACGCGGCCCTTCGCTTCCGCCCGCCTCCCGACCTCCCGGCGTTCGCGCCAGGCGCGGGGCGCCCCGGCGGGCGCGGCAACGCCGCCGGCGGCTCGCCGCCGCCCAAGGCGGTGCAGACGCCGGACCAGCGCACCGTCTGGGTCATGCGCGCGGAGAAGCCGGTGCCGGCCCGCATCAAGACCGGCATCTCGGACGGGGCCTTCACGGAGGTGGTGGAGGGCGCGCTCGAGCCCGGCGACTCGGTGGTCACCGACGCCAGCGGCCCGCCGGGGGGGATGGCGGCCACCCTGCGCCGCCCGTTCTAGCGAGGGCGCCATGGAGCAGACCCCGCTCGTTCGCCTCGACGACGTCGTCAAGACGTACCGGATGGGCGACGTCGAGGTGCACGCCCTGCGGGGCGTCTCGCTGGTCATCCAGCACGGCGAGTTCACGGCGGTGATGGGGGCCTCCGGCTCCGGGAAGTCCACCCTGATGAACCTCCTCGGGTGCCTCGACCGGCCCAGCAGCGGCCGCTACCTGCTCGAGGGACGGGAGGTCTCCCGGCTCTCCATCGACCAGCTGGCGGAGATCCGCAACCGCACCATCGGCTTCGTCTTCCAGAACTTCAACCTCCTGGCGCGGACCACCGCCCTGGAGAACGTCGAGCTGCCGCTGGTGTACTCGGGCGTGCCCACCGCCGAGCGCCACGCCCGCGCCGCCGAGTCGCTGGCGCGGGTCGGGCTGGGCGACCGGGCCGGCCACCACCCCAACCAGATGTCCGGGGGCCAGCAGCAGCGGGTGGCCATCGCACGCGCCCTGGTGAACCGCCCCCGGGTGATCCTGGCCGACGAGCCCACCGGCAACCTCGACTCCCAGACCAGCGTGGAGGTGATGGCGCTGTTCCAGGAGCTGGGGCGCGGCGGGATCACGGTGCTCCTGGTGACCCACGAGTCGGACATCGCCGACTACGCCTCGCGGGTGGTCACCATGCGCGACGGCCGGATCCTCTCCGACATCCACCGCCAGCCGAGGCGGGCGGTGCGCCCCCCGCTGGCCCCGGCGGAGGAGGCCTCGTCATGAGGTGGTTCCAGACCCTCCGGGTGGCGCTGCGGGCGCTGGCCCGCAACAAGCTGCGGTCGTTCCTCACCGCCCTGGGGGTGGTCATCGGGGTGTCGGCGGTCATCGCCATGGTGGCCATCGGCGACGGCGCCAAGGCCCGCGTCGAGCAGACCTTCGCGGCCATGGGATCCAACATGCTCATGATCCTGCCGGGCAGCACCACCGCCGGCGGCATGCGCGGCGGCTTCGGCTCGATGCCCACCCTGACCTGGGACGACCTCAAGGCCATCCAGACCGACGTCCCCACCGTGCGCTGGGCCGCGCCGCAGATGCGGGCCACCGTCACGGTGCAGTCCGAGGACCAGAACTGGACCACCTCCGTGTTCGGCACCTCGCCGGACTACTTCCTCATCCGCAGCTGGCCGGCGGCCCACGGGGCGCTCTTCACCCAGTCCGACCTGGACGCGGGCACCAAGGTGGCGGTGCTGGGCCAGACGGTGGTGGACAAGCTCCTCGGCCCCAACGCCGACCCGGTGGGACAGGTGGTGCGCATCAAGAACGTCCCCTTCACCGTCATCGCCGTGCTCACCAAGAAGGGGCAGTCACAGTTCGGCCAGGACTACGACGACACGGTGGTGGTGCCCAGCAGCACCTACCTCCAGAAGATCCAGGGCGGGCTGGGGAACTTCATCGCCGGCGTCATCGCGGTCTCGGCCACCAGCGCCCAGGCCACCGGGCGCGCCGAGAGCCAGATCCGGGCCCTGCTGCGCGACCGCCACCGCCTCCAGCCCGGCACCGACGACGACTTCTCCATCCGCAACCTGGCCGAGCTGGCCAGCGCCTCCCAGGAGGGGACCCGCACCCTCACCACCCTGCTGGCGGCCATCGCCGCCGTCTCGTTGCTGGTGGGCGGGATCGGCATCATGAACATCATGCTGGTCTCGGTCACCGAGCGGACGCGCGAGATCGGCGTGCGCATGGCCGTGGGCGCCAAGGCGCGCGACATCCAGCTCCAGTTCCTGGTGGAGGCGCTCACCCTGGCCGTGGCCGGCGGCCTCTTCGGCGTCGGCCTGGGCCTGGCCGCCGCCTGGCGGCTGGCGGCGAGCTTCGGTTGGCCGGTGCTGTTCCGCCCCGACGTCATCGCCATCGCGGTGGGGTTCAGCGGCCTGGTGGGCGTGGGCTTCGGCTTCTGGCCGGCCCTCAAGGCCTCCCGGCTCGACCCCATCCAGGCGCTGAGGTTCGAATGAGGGCGCTGCTGGTCGCCCTGTCGCTGCTGGCCGAGCCTCCGGCCGCCCCGCCGCCCCGCGTCCTGGGCCTCGAGCAGGCCATCCGGCTGGCGCGGGAGAACCAGCCCCAGCTGCGCCAGGCCCGGGCCGGCACCGAGGCTGCCGAGGCCCGCGCCGACGAGGCCCGCGCCCCGCTTCTGCCCCAGATCACCGGCACCGCCGGCTACGCGCGCGCCACCGCCAACCTGCCCGGCTTCCCGGAGAGCGCCGCCTCCTTCAACTCCTGGGCGCTGCGGGGCACGCTCAACCAGCTGGTGTGGGACTTCGGCCAGACCACCGGCCGCTGGGAGGCCGCCAGGGAGAGCGCCGCCTCGCAGCAGTCGAGCGAGCGCGCCACCCGGCTCCAGGTCCTCTACTCGGTCCGCTCCGCCTTCTTCACCGCCCGCGCCGGCCGGGACCTGGTCGGCGTGGCCCACGAGACGCTGCAGAACCAGGAGGCCCACCTGCGCCAAGTGCAGGGGTTCGTGGAGGTGGGGCGCAGCCCGGAGATCGACCTGGCCCAGGTGCGCACCGACCGCGCCAACGCCGAGGTCCAGCTCATCCAGGCGCAGAACGCCTACGAGACCGCCAAGGCCCAGCTCAACCAGGCCATGGGCGTCGAGGGGCCCACCGACTACGAGGTGGCGGACGACACCCTGCCGGCGGTGGAGGGCGAGGACTCGCCCATCGACGTGCTCCTGGCCGAGGCGCTGCCCCGCCGGCCCGACCTGGCGGCGCTGGAGGCGCAGGTTCGGGCCCAGCAGGCCACGCTGGCCTCTGTCCGGGGGGGCTACTGGCCCAGCCTGGGCCTGGCGGCGGCAGCCAGTGACGTGGGGCCGGAGCCGAGCGGCCCGGGAATGGCGTGGAACTGGAGCGCCGGCGCCACCCTCACCTGGAACCTCTTCCAGGGTGGCCTCACCTGGGCCCAGTCCGCGGAGGCGCGGGCCAACCTGGTGGCCCTCGAGGCCCAGCTGGACGCCCTGAAGCAGCAGGTGCGCCTCGACCTGGAGCAGGCGCGCCTGCCGGTGCGCGCCGCCAAGGCCGCCCTGAGCGCCGCCGCCGAGGCCCTCGTGAACGCGCGGGAGCGCCTGCGGCTGGCCGAGGGGCGCTACCAGACCGGTGCCGGGAGCATCATCGAGCTGGGCGACGCCCAGGTGGCGCTCACCTCGGCGGCGGCCCAGAAGGTCCAGGCCGACTACGCGCTGGCCGCTGCCCGCGCGCTGCTTCTCCGGGCCCTGGGCCGACCGGCCGACGGCGACGAGTCCCCCGGCCGGTGACGGCGGGGCGGGGCCGGCGCGCGTCCCCCCTGGACCGGAGTCGAGGTAGGGTGCCGGACGTGGCCGGCCCTCCCCTCACCACCTCGAGGCGGCGGCGTGCGCGGAGGCGGGGCGCGTCCGCCCTGGCCTGCGCTCTCGGCGCCGCTGCCGTGCTGGCCTGGCCCGCCGCGGCCGAGCCGCCGCCGACGCCCGCCGCCGAGCCGGCCGCACCGCCCCTCACCGCCCCCGGCGGCGGGACGCCGGCCGCCCCGCCTCCCGCGGCGCAGACCGGCGTGCTCACCCGCCCCCCGGTCCTCACCCATTTCGTCGAGGCCGAGTACCCGCCCGACGCCCTGGCGGCGGGCATCGAGGGCGCGGTGCTCCTCTCGGTGGTGGTCGAGGCCGACGGGTCGGTGAGCCGGGTGGCGGTGCTGGACCCCGGGCCCCACCCCGGCTTCGCCCCGGCGGCGCTGCACGCCGTGGCGCAGTTCCACTTCGCGCCCGCCGAGATCGACGGCCAGCCGGCGGCGGTGGAGATCACCTACCGCTACCAGTTCACGATCCGGCGCGAGGCCCCCGCCGCGGCCCCGGAGGCGCCGGTGGCGGTGCGGGGGCGGGTCCTGGAGCGCGGCACCCGCTCGCCGGTGGCCGACGCCCTGGTGGACGCCGGCGCCAGCTCGGCCACCACCGGCGCCGACGGGCGCTTCGAGCTGCGGGGGCTCGCGCCCGGCCCGGCCACCCTCCGGGTCTTCTCGACCTCGCATCAGGCCGGCCGCGCCGAGGTGCGGGTGCGGGAAGGAGAGGTGGCCGAGGTCGAGATCCGGATCACCCGGCGCCACGACGACCCGTTCCAGGCGGTGGTGCGGGGGGAGCGCGACCGGCCCGACGTCACCGTGCGCACGCTCGCGCCGGAGGAGCTGCGCACGGTGCCGGGGACGCAGGGGGACGTGCTCAAGGTGGTGCAGAACCTGCCGGGCGTGTCGCGGGCGCCGTGGGGCTTGGGGCTCCTGGTAGTGCGCGGCTCGGCGCCCCAGGACACCCGCTTCTACGTGGACGGCGTGGAGATCCCCATCCTGTTCCACTTCGGCGGCCTCACCTCGGTGGTGGCCTCGGAGGCCCTGGCCGGCCTCGACTTCTACCCCGGCGACTTCGGGGTCCGCTTCGGCCGGGCCCTGGGCGGCACGGTGGAGGCCCACACCCGGGACGCGCGCCGGGAGTGGCACGGGCTGGTCCAGCTGGACGTCGCCGGCGGCCAGGTCGCCGCCGAGATCCCCGCCGGGCGCGGCAGCTTCCTCTTCGGGTTCCGCCGCAGCTGGATCGACGCGGCCCTGGCGCTGGCCTTGCCGCACCTGGCCCCCGACGCGGCCAACGACCTCCGGGTGGCGCCGCGCTACTACGACTACCAGATGAAGCTCTCCCACCCCGCCCTGGGCGGCGACGCCAGCCTCTCGCTCTACGGAAGCTTCGACAAGCTGCTCTACGTGCAGGAGAGCGACCAGCCCGATCGCCCCTCGCTCGACTACCTCACCTTCTTCCACCGGCTGGCGGGGCGCTGGGCCCGCGCCCTCTCCCCGGACCTGCGCAACGACCTGACGCTGGCGCTGGGCTGGGATCGGTTCAAGCTCCTCCAGGCCTCCAACCTCGGGGTGGACAGCGACGTCTGGTCCGCCACCCTGCGCGAGCGCCTCTCCTGGCGCCTCTCCGGGACGCTCTCCCTGGAGGCGGGGCTGGACGCCATCCTGCGGCGCTTCACCTACTCGGTGTTCGCCCCGCCCTACCCGCCGCCCGGCACGGTGGGCGGGTTCGAGAGCCCCGACACCGCCACCCAGCTCGGCGAGAAGGCCAGCGGCTCCTGGATCTCGCCGGCCGTCTACCTGGAGGCCGCCTGGCGGCCGCAGGAGCGCCTCCGGCTGGTGCCGGGCCTGCGCCTGGACCTCGACAGCCGGCTGGCCAGCCGGGGCGCCTGGGTCGATCCGCGCCTGGCGGTCTTCTACGACGCCGGAGCCGGGACGGTCCTCTCGGCGGCGGCCGGCCTCTACGGCGAGGCCCCCCAGCCGCAGCAGACCACCGACACCCTGGGCAACCCCGACCTGGGGCCGCAGCACGCGCTCCAGCTCTCGCTGGGCCTCGTCCAGCAGCTCCCCTGGGCCTCCCGGCTGGAAGCCACCGTCTACTGGAAGTCGATGTGGGACCTGGTCGCCCAGACCCGGGCGGTCCGCCCCGACGGACGCCCGCTCTTCTTCTCCAACGGCGGGCTGGGCCGGGTCTACGGGTTCGAGCTCCTCCTGCGCCGGGAGCTGACCCGCGGCCTCTACGGCTGGATCGCCTACACCCTGAGCCTCTCCGAGCGGCGCGACGACCCGACCGTCCCCGGCTACCCGGCCTGGCACCCCGCTCCCTTCGACCAGACCCACAACCTGACGGTGGTGCTGTCGTGGCGCCTGCCCCACGACTGGATCCTGGGCACGCGGGTGCGCGCCGTCACCGGAACGCCGGTGACCCCCATCGACGGCGCGGTCTACGACGCCGACACCGGCCGCTACCAGTGCCTCCCCTCCTCCCGGACCCTCTCGGCGCGGGTGCCGCCCTTCTTCCAGGCCGACGTCCGCGTCGACAAGCGCTGGACCTTCGATCGCTGGATGTTCTCCGCCTACCTCGACGTGCAGAACGTCACCAACCGGCAGAACGCCGAGTTCCGCATCCCCAGCTACGACTGCTCCGCCCTGGCGCCGCTGCCGGGACTCCCCGTCTTCCCCACCCTGGGGCTGAGGGCCGAATGGTGAAGCCGACCAGCCTCGCGCCGACCGCTGCCGCGCTTATCGGGACGCTGCTCCTCGCCGCCTGCAACGAGGAATTCCCGCCGCAGTACCTGGTGACCGACCTGCGGGTGCTGGCGGTCCGCGCCGAGGTGGTGGGCGCCGAGCCCCTCGCCGACGGCGACAGCGGCGACACGCTGCGGCTCCGGGCGCTGCTGGCCAACCCCGAGGGGCTCTCGCCGGTCGAGGTGCGCTGGAAGGCCTGCCTGCCCGCCGGCGGCCAGGCCGTCCCCCCCTGCCTCGACGCCGGCTACCTCGCCGACCCGGCCCGGCTGGACGGCGCCCCCGGGGTAGTGGATCTCGGCTCGGGGCCCGAGATCCAGGTGGCGGTGCCCCCCGAGATGGCTCCCTACCTGGCGGCCCTCGTCGATCGGGCCACCGCCGAGCCGGTCTACGCCTGCACCCTCTACGCGCCGGTTCCGGTGGTGGCCATCGCCACCGCCGGCGCCGAGCAGCGGGTGGCGCTGAAGAGCGCCCGGCTCACGCCCTATCGCGAGGTGGCCGGGACGCCGCTCCAGGACGCCTACGTCCCCAACCGGAACCCATCCCTGGATTCGGTGGCGGCCGGCGCCTCCGCCGACGAGGCCTGCAACGCTGGGACGCCGGCCCTCCGGGCCTGCGCCTCCGCGGCCGACTGCGGAGGCGTCGCCTGCCTCCCCGATCCGGCCGGCGGGCCGGGCCAGTGCGACGACCCGCGCCCCGGCGCCGGCGCGGTCCTGTGCGCCCGCCACGCTCCCGACGCCGTCCAGACCTTCTTCCAGTGCCGCGCCGACGGCGCGCGCCTCCAGGTGGCGGAGGACCTCGACTACCAGTGGTACGTCACCGGCGGCAGCTTCGACGGGCCGACGGTGGAACCGGTCTCCGGCACCGGCAACGTCACCGACCGCTCGGTGAGCTTCTGGCCGCCCGCCGGGCCCTTCACCATGTGGGTCGTCGTCCGCGACGGCCGCGGCGGCTCGGGCTGGCTGCGGCGGGACTTCCCCTGATCACAGCGGCCACCCGCGTCGACCCCGCATCAGCGCACCAGCGCCGCCCCGCTGGTGACGCCGCCCAGCAGCGTCTTGAGGTCCTGGTCCGTGAAGTAGAAACCGGCGCCCAAGAACACGTCGCGCCCGAAGGCGAAGTTCGAGCCGCCCGGGTAGGCGCCGCCGCTCCACTTGTTGAGGAAGTCGTCGACCCCGGCGGTCAGGTAGAAGTGGTCCAGGAAGCTCCAGTTGGCCCAGAGCTTGGCGCGCGGGAAGGTCTCCTGGGTGGCCCGGTTGAACTGGTACAGGTCCACCGAGATCTGCAGCGCGTCGTCGAAGAGGTGCAGGTCCGAGCCCAACCCGCCCGAGCTCTCGATGACCCCGATGCGGAAGGTGGCCATCCCGTAGCGCTTGGCGAACTCGGCCGAGACGGTGAGCTTCTGCTCGTTCACGGCGATGGTGCTGGTGGTGGTGACCGCCTGCCCGGTGGTCTGGTTGACGGTGGTCACCGTCTGGGTGGTGAGGCTGTTGACGCCCCGCGGGTTGCTCACGAACTCCAGCAGGTAGTACTTGTCCGGGCGCGGCACGAAGCGGATGCCGGCGTAGGTCTTGGCCCCCGACTGGTTGAGCAGCCACTCCGAGCGGATCTGGATCTGGAGCTGCAGCTTGTAGAGCCGGTCGGCGTAGTCGGTGTACTGGTCGATGGCGGTGGCCAGCTTCTCCCCCAGCTGCTCGTCGGCCAGGACCTTGCCGGCCACGCCCCGGCCCTCGGCCACCGCGTCCACCGTCTTCTCGATCTGGTCCAGGCTGCGGTTGATCTTGTCCAGGGCCTGGCGCACCCCCTGCACCGACTCCTTGAGCTGCGGCTCCTGCCCTCCCACGATCTCCTGCGCGCTCTTCAGGACCTGGTTCAGCCGCTCGCTGGCCTCGGCCACGTTCCGGGCGATCTGGTGGTAGCGCTCCCGGTCGGTCTCGGCGATCTCGCGGATGGTGAGGCTGAAGGCCTCGGCGTTGGACAAGGTGCTCGACAGCTTGCCGGCGTTCTGCCCCACCACCTCGTCGATGGTGCGGGAGACGTGGGCCAGGTTCTGGATGATGTCCCGCATGCTGCCCTCTGGGCCGCCCACCGTCCTGGCCAGGTCGCCGGTGACCACCTGGATGTCGGCGGCCACCTTGGCCAGCGAATCGAGCAGCTGGGCCGCGCTGGCGGCCTCGCGGGTGCAGGTGATCTCCCGCTGCGCCTCGGGCAAATCTCGAAGTCGCGGCTTCGAGGGGCTGCCGCTGGAGGCCTCCAGCAGGGCGTCGGGGAGCAGCGCCGAGGGGTAGCGCTTGGTGAGGCAGGCGTCGGCGTGCAGCACCACGTCCTTGTCGATGCGCAGCTCGAGCCGGGCCTTGTCGCCTCCCTCCAGCGTC
>DASRTO010000459.1:0-6234 GCA_035655915.1 Anaeromyxobacteraceae bacterium | reverse complement strand
GCGGGGGACTGGGGGGGGCCGGAGGGCCTTCCAGCTCGGTGCATAGGCCTGCGAGCCGCAGGGCACCCCCGGCTCGATGCAGAAACAGGCCGCCGCGACGAGCCAGGCGGCTCCTGTCACTCGCAGTCCCGTACCGGATGGGGACGGAGGGCCCGATGTTGTTGCATCCGATGATGAGGCTTCTTCATCGCGCCACCGCGCTAGCCTCGCCGCACTGCGTCAAATCATCAAGGAATCCAGGCCATTGGGACCAGCGGGAATAGCTCGTAGCGCTGTTTGTTTTGATGCTCGTCATAAGCTAGTCATCACTCTGTTGGCAGCGAAAGCAAGTGTCCTCAGCCTCTTGTGTCAGATGGTTGACTTGTAAGGTCCATAATTGGTAATGTGCCGTTACGTAACGAACCGGATGGGCGCCGGCGACGTGGATCGGGCGAGGGCCAGAGAGAGGGAGAGAGACGATGAGGATGGCAACGGGCCAGCGAGGCAGCAGGGAGTTCGATGAGCTCGCTCCCTACCTGAAGGCGGTGCGCGAGTTCCCGCCCCTCACCCGCGAGGAGGAGCACGCCCTCGCGGTGCGCGCCCGCAAGGGCGACGTGCGGGCCAAGCAGAAGCTGGTCCGCCACAACCTGGCCTTCGTGGTGGCTATTGCCCGCAAGCAGCGCCGCGGCACGGTGCGGCTCGACGACCTCATCCAGGAGGGCAACGTGGGCCTGATGCGCGCCGTCGAGAAGTTCGACCCGCACGCGGGGACCCGCTTCTCCACCTACGCGGTGTGGTGGATCCGCGCCTACGTGGGCAAGTACCTCAAGGAGGCCCGCAGCACCGTCCGCCCGCAGAGCGGCACCGTGGCCCAGCCGGATCTCTCCCTCGACAGCACCATCGACGAGGAGGGAGACGTCTCCCACCTGGAGCGCATCGAGGACGACGGCCCTGGCCCGGAGGACACCTACCTGGCCTCCGAGGGCGACCGCGAGGTCCGCGACGCCCTGCTCAAGGTGCGCAAGCGCATCGGCGAGCTGGGCTGGGACATCATCCACAACCGCCTGGAGCAGGACGCGCCCAGGACGCTCGAGGAGATCGGTAAGCGCTGGGGCGTCTCCCGCGAGCGCGTGCGGCAGGTGGAGCTCAAGACCAAGCAGTTCCTCCACCGCTACCTGCAGGACGCCGAGAACGCCACCGACACCCAGGACGTGGCCGCGGCCTGACGGGAACCGGAACCCGTTCCTGGCCCGCCCCTTCACTGGGGGGCGGGCCTTTTTCTTGCTCCGCTGGAATCCGCGACGCCGCGGCGCGGCGCCGCCGGAGGGCCGGCGTGGGACGGATCCTGAATGGGGAAGGGACGTTGGCGGCCGCCTCCGGGGTGGGCGCGGCCCCGCGGCGGGTCCCGTCGGAGGTCCTCTCGGCGGCCAGCAGGGCGCGCGACGTCCTGGAGCGGGCCCGGGCCGAGGCCGGCGCCGTCCTGGAGGCGGCCGGGCGCGAGCGCGAGCGCGTGCTGGCCGAGGCCGAGGAGGCGGGCCACCGCGCCGGCCTGGCGCGGGCCGCGGCGGCCCTGGCCAGGGGCGCGGCGGAGCGGGACCGGCTGCTCCGGGCCGCCGCCGAGGACCTCGTCAGGCTGGCGGTGGAGATCGCCCGCGCCGTCCTGGCGCGCGAGGTGGAGCGGGACGGCTCCATCGAGGCGGTGGCGGCCAGGGCGCTCGAGGCGGTGCGCCAGCGGCGCGAGGTGACGGTGCGGGTCCACCCCGGCGACGCGCCGGCGCTGCGCCGGGAGGCCGGGCGCCTCGGCGGCCTCGTGGCGCGCGCACCCGCCCTCGCCATCCGCGAGGACGCCGCGGTGGGGCGCGGCGGCCTGGTGGTGGAGACGGAGGCCGGCACCCTGGACGCCCGGATCGAGACCCGGCTCCAGGCCGTGGAGGAGGCCCTCATGGAGGACAGCGGGTGAGCGCGCTGGAACTGGAGCGGCGCCTGGTCGCGCTGTCAAGGGCGGCGCCGTTCGCTGCGCGGGGGCGGGTCACGGCGCTCACCGGGCTGGTGGTGCGGGCGGCGGTGGAGGGGGCGCGCCAGGGGGAGGTGGTGGAGATCCGCGGCGCCGGGCGCGAGCCCATCCCGGCCGAGGTGGTGGGCCTGCGCGACGAGGAGGCGCTGCTCCTGCCGCTGGGCGACCCGGTCGGGGTGGGGCTGGACGCGTCCGTGGTGCCCACCGGGCGGCCGCTCGCGGTGCGAGCCGGCCCGGCCCTGCTGGGCCGGGTCCTCGACGGGCTGGGCCGACCGCTCGACGGACGCCCCCTGCCGAGGGGGCTCGCCGAGTGGCCGGTGGACCGGCCCGCGCCCGGGCCGCTGCGGCGGCGCCGGATCGCGGAGCCCCTGCCCCTCGGCATCCGGGCCCTGGACGGCTTCCTCACCGTGGGGCGCGGGCAGCGACTCGGCCTCTTCGCCGGCTCCGGCGTCGGCAAGTCCACCCTCCTCGGGCAGATCGCCCGCCAGGCCCGGAGCGACCTCTCGGTGGTGTGCCTCCTCGGCGAGCGCGGCCGCGAGGTGCGCGACTTCCTCGAAGAGGCGCTGGGCGAGGACGGCCTGGCGCGCAGCGTGGTGGTGGCGGCCACCAGCGACGCTCCGGCCCTGGTGCGCCTCCGGGCGGCCCACGTGGCCACCGCCATTGCCGAGTGGTTCGCCGAGGTGGAGGGGAGGGAGGTGCTGTTCCTGCTGGACAGCCTGACGCGCTTCGCCAGGGCGCAGCGGGAGGTGGGGCTGGCCGCCGGCGAGCCTCCGGCCCGGCAGGGCTATCCCCCCAGCGTGTTCTCGGCGCTGCCGCGGCTGGTGGAGCGGGCCGGGGCGCGGGAGCGAGGCGGCGTCACCGCCGTCTACACGGTGCTGGTGGCCGGGGGCGACATGGAGGAGCCCGTCGCCGACGAGGTCCGCGGCCTGCTCGACGGGCACGTGGTGCTGGAGCGGAGCCTCATGGCCCGGGGGCGCTTCCCGGCCATCGACGTCTCGCAGAGCCTCTCCCGGCTCATGCCGGCCCTGGCCTCGGAGGGGCACCGCGCCGCGGCTGCGCGGGCGCGGGCCCTCCTGGCGGCCTGGGAGTCGCACCAGGACCTCATCGCCCTGGGCGCCTGGCGGCGCGGCGCCGACCCGATGGTGGACGAGGCGTTGGACCGGATGCCGGCCCTGGAGGCCTTCCTGGCCCAGGGCACCCGGGAGTGCACGCCCTTCGAGGAGACGGTGCAGCGGCTGGAGGCGCTGTCGCGGTGAGCGCGCGCCGCTACCCGCTCGCCGCGCTGTGGCGGCTGCGGGACTGGCAGGTGGCGGGAGGGGCCGCCGCCCTCGCCGCGGCGGCCGGGGAGGCCCGCCGGGAAGCGGCGGCGCTGGCGGAGCGGCGGGCCGAGGTCGAGGCCGGCCGGTACCGCCTGGCCACCGCGGGCGCGAGCACGCGGGAAGGGACGGCAGCGGCGCTCTCCACCGCAGAGCGATTCCGCGCCCGCCTGCGCCGGGACGAAGCGCGGCTGGCGGAGGTGGTCGCCGCCCAGGCGGCGCGGCTCGCCCGGGCCGAGGCGGAGGCGGAGCGGGCCCGGACGGCGCACGCGGCGGCCCGGGCGGCCCAGCGCGCCGTGGAGGCCCACCGCGACCGCTGGCTGGCCCGGCGGAAGGCGGCGCGCCAGTCGGCTGAGGAGCGGGAGCGGGACGGCGCCTGGCGGGCGCAGGGGGAGCCCTGGCCGGCTACTTGAGGTCGAAGGCGGCCCGTCCCTGGTCGCACTCCACGGTGAGGCGGCGCGGCTTGTAGTCCCGCGGGGCCGCCTGCCCCTCGCGCCGGAAGTCGCTCATGGACAGCACCAGCTGATCGTGCGGTCGCATCGTCTTCGCCTCGCGGCGCCAGCCCCCGTCGAGGGTGAACACCACCTCGGTCCAGTTGTCGGCCGACTCGTTGCGCACCAGGAGCTGCTGGCCCCCCACCAGCGAGTCGCGCAGCACCTGGACGTCGGCCCCCAGCGAGTTGGTGGGCCCCGAGGAGGGGCAGGCGGCCCACAGCGTGACGACCGAGACGAGGAGCCACGAGCCCACGATGCCGGCGCGCATCTTGAAGAAGCGGTCCTGGCGCTGGAACGACTCGACCGAGGAGCGCACCGCGGCCCGGAGGCGGTCGGCGAGCGCCGCCGGCGCCGAGGTCCGCGCCGGCGCGCCCCGCCGAGGGGGGGCGCCCCGGGGAGGCGGCGGCGCGCTCCCGGGAGGAGGAGGCGCGCTCCGGCCCGCGGCAGGCGGGGGCGGGCCCCGGGCCGGCGTGGCCCGAGCCGGCGGCGGACCGGCTGGCTCCGGCGGCGGGGTCTTCGGGGGCTGCGCCATGGGCGACGAGAGCCTACCGTCGAGCCGCCGGAGCGACAAGCGGGGCCGAGGTCCACTCGAACCGGACCGCCCGGCGGGACCGTGCCATACTCCGGCCGCGTGGAAACGCTGGACATCGCCCCGGAGGTGCGCCAGGCCCTGGCCGGTGGACGGGGAGTGGTGGCGCTCGAGACCAGCGTGGTGGCGCACGGCCTTCCGTCCCCGCAGGGCCTGGAGGCGGCCCGGAAGGCCCAGGCGGCGGTGCGTGCCGCGGGGAGCGTGCCGGCCGCGGTGGCGCTCGTCGAGGGGAGGGTGGTCGTGGGAGCGACCGAGGCGGATCTGGCGCGGCTGGCCGACCCCTCCCGCCGCGCCGCCAAGGCCGGGGCCCGCGACCTGGCGGCGCTGCTGGTGGCCCGGAAGGACGCCGGCACCACCGTCTCGGCCACGGTGGCGGTGGCGGCGAGGGCCGGCATCCGGCTCTTCGCCACCGGCGGCGTGGGTGGGGTGCACCGGCCCTCGCCCGGCTCGCCGCCCGATGTCTCGGCCGACCTGGCGGAGCTCTCCCGCACGCCGGTGTGCGTGGTCTGCGCCGGCCCCAAGGCCATCCTGGACCTGTCCGCCACCGCCGAGGCGCTGGAGACCCTGGGGGTGCCGCTCGTCGGCTGGCGCACCAGCGAGCTGCCGGCCTTCTACACGGCGGAGAGCGGCGTCCCGTTGGAGCACCGCGTGGAGGACGCCGTCGCGGCGGCGCGGGTCCTCGACCTGCACTGGCGGTCGCTGGGGCGGCGGGAGGGTGTGCTCCTGTGCGTCCCGCCGGCCTGGCCGCTCTCCCGGGCAGCCTTCGAGGAGGTGCTGGAGGCGGCGCTGGCGCGCGCCCGGGCCGAGGGGGTGGCCGGCAAGGCGGTCACCCCCTTCCTGCTCGGCGAGGTGGCGCGGCTCCTGGGCCCGCCGGTGGTGGAGGCCAACCTGGCCCTCCTCGAGGAGAACGCCCGCGTGGCGGGCGAGGTGGCGGCGGCCCTGGCCCACCGGCGTTAGGATGGGCCAGATGGAGGCTCGAGGGGGCGCTCCCGGGAACCTCGCCCCGGTCCTGGTCGCCGATGGCTGCGGCCTGGAGGCGCTCGCCGAGGGGGTGGGGCGGGAAGCGGCGGTGGCCCTGGACACCGAGTCCAACAGCTTCCACGTCTACCGGGAACGGGTCTGCCTGCTGCAGCTCTCCACGCCCGGGGCGGACTACGTGGTGGACCCCTTCGCGGTGGACGTGCGGCCGCTGGGGGAGGCCCTGGCCCGCCGGGAGGTGGTCCTCCACGGGGCCGACTACGACGTGCGCTGCCTGAAGCGAGAGTTCGGCTGGACCCTCCCCGGGCTCTTCGACACCATGGCCGCCTCGCGCCGCCTGGGCGCCACCCGGCTCGGCCTGGCGGCGCTGGTGGAGAGCCACTGCGGGGTGCGGCTGGCCAAGGACCACCAGCGCTCCGACTGGGGGCGCCGCCCGCTCTCCGCCGAGCAGGTGCGCTACGCCGCGCTGGACACCCACTTCCTGCTCCGCATCCACCAGCGGCTGCGGGCGGAGCTCGAGACCCGCGGCCTCGCCGAGGCGGCCCGGCGCGAGTTCGAGCAGATCGCGGCCGTGGAGCCGCGCCCCAGGGTGTTCGACCCCGAAGGCTGGCGCCGGCTCCAGGGCGGCCGGGGACTGGATCAGGCCGGGCGCGAGGTGCTGCGGGCGCTGTGGATCGCCCGCGAGAAGCGGGCCAGCGAGATGGACCGCCCGCCCTTCAAGGTGCTGGGCGAGCACGCCATGGTGGAGATCGCCCGCACCCGGCCGGCCGACGCCGGGGCGCTGGGGCGCATCCGCGGGGTGACGGCCAACGTGATGCGCCGCATGGGGGACGACATCCTGGAGGCGGTGCGGGGAGTCGGGTA
>DASRTO010000458.1:0-5168 GCA_035655915.1 Anaeromyxobacteraceae bacterium | reverse complement strand
CGGCCCACGGCGTTGGCCACCACCAGGTCGCAGCGCTTCCGCTTCAGCTTGTCGCGGGCGTTCTGGACCACGTCCTCGGTCTCGGCGGCGAAGCCCACCAGCACCGGGGCGCTGGCCTTGCCGGAGAGGCGCTCGCCCAGGGTAGCCAGGATGTCCGGGGTACGGGCCAGGGCGAGGCTCTCGTCCCCTTCCCCCTTCTTGAGCTTCCTGGCGGCGGGAGCCTTGGGGCGGTAGTCCGAAACCGCCGCGGCGGCGATGAAGAGGTCCTGGCCGTCGGCTTCGGCCAGCACCGCCCGGGCCATCTCCTCGGCGGTGGTGACCCGCACCACCCGCACGCCTTGCGGCTCGGGGAGCTCCACCGGACCCGTCACCAGCAGCACCTCGGCCCCGCGCCGGGCGGCAGCCCGCGCCGCCGCGAAGCCCATCTTGCCGCTGGAGGGGTTGGAGACGAACCGCACCGGGTCGATGGGCTCGCGGGTGGGGCCGGCGGTGACCAGCACCTTGCGCCCCGCCAGGTCGCGGGGGCCGAGCAGCCGCGCCGCCGCGTCGGCGATCTCCTCTGGCTCGGCCAGCCGCCCCTCCCCCACGTCGCCGTCGGCCAGCTCGCCGCGGCCCGGACCCACCACCTGCCAGCCGCGGGCCTCGAGCGCGGCCAGGTTCTCCCGCACCGCCTGGTTGGCCCACATGCGGGTATTCATGGCCGGGGCCACCAGCACCGGACAGGTGACCGCCAGGGCGGTGGTGGTGACCGCGTCGTCGCCCATGCCGGCCCGCAGCCGCGCCAGCAGGTCGGCGGTGGCGGGCGCCACCAGCAGCAGATCGGCCGACCGCGCCAGCCCCAGGTGGCCGTAGGTCCGCTCCGCTTCCGGGTCGAAGAGGTCCAAGAGCACCGGCGCCCCCGAGAGGGCCTGGAAGGTGAGCGGGGTCACGAACCTGGTCGCCGCCGGCGTCATGACCACCCGCACCCTCCCGCCGTGCCTCACCACCAGGCGGGCCACCTCGCAGGCCTTGTAAGCGGCGATGCCCCCGCCCACGGCCAGCACCACGGTCCGGTCCTTGAAGGCGCTCATCGGCACCATCCTAGACCAAGGCCGGCGTTTCGACACCGGCCGCCTTCGCCTCCCGGGCCACCGGCAGCGGGAGTCTACTACCTCCAGGATGAGCACTTTCACCCTTCCGGGACTTGTCCTCACCGGCACCGCGCCGCCGAGTCGGCCGTGTTCGCGAGGTCGTGGCACTTGCGGCAGGCGCGGTCGTTCCTGGCCAGCATCTCCCCGCAGCGGGCCGCGAACCCCGGCGGGTGCGGGGCGATGCCGCCCGGGTAGACGGCGCTGGTGGTGGCGTGGCAGCGCAGGCAGGTGTCCTCGCGGTGGCAGCTGGCGCACTGGCCGATGTTGCGCGCCGCCTGCACCCCGTGGTGCTGCGGCCCGGGGGTGAGCCAGCCGGGCGGGTGCACTTGCGCCCCGGAGTAGAAGGGGGCGCCGGCGTCCGGGCCCACCCCGACGCGCTCGTGACAGCCGGCGCAGAAGCTCTGCAGGCGGTGGCAGGCGCTGCAGTCGGGCCGGTTCTGCCGGGCCGCGGCCGGGTGGGTGGAGGTGAAGTCGCCCGGGTGGATGGCCTGCGGCTTGCGAGTGGCGTCGTGGCAGGTCTGGCAGCTCGACTCCGCGTGGCACTCCAGGCACTGCCCCCGTCGCGAGAGGGCCGCCAGCGAGTGGGTGAGGTCGTAGCGGGGGCCGTGATCCAGGCCGAGCGGGTCGCCCGGCCCCGGGCGCAGCGTGCCGGAGGGGAAGGAGGTCTCGAGGCGCGCCCCCCGCCCCGGGAGCGCCGGCGGGTGGCACACGGCGCAGCCGGCGCCGGCCTGGCGGCCGTCGTGGCAGCCGAGGCAGGTGGCCATCCTGGGCAGGTCGGCGCGGGTGGCGAGCTCCACCGCCTCCACGTCGCCGTGGCAGGCGGCGCAGGCGGCGTTCGGGTCCTGGCCCGAGGCGAGGAGGCGCTCCAGGTGGCGCCGGTGGGAGAAGACGAGGTTCGAGGCCAGGAAGAGGCTCGCCTCCGGGGCGCGGTGCACCGTGTGGTCGAAGCCCGGGTGGCACACCTGGCAGTTGCCGGGCGGGTCGGTGGGCCGCCCCTCGCGGAAGGCCTGGATGTCGTGGCAGCGGACGCAGTCCGCCTCCGGCGGGAGCAGGCGGTCGCGGGCCGAGTCGCTCGCCAGGGCGGCGGCGTGGCAGCCGAGGCAGCGGCGCGCCTGCCCGCGGTGGCCGCGGTGGCTGAAGGCCAGGGTGACCCGCCGCTCCGGGTAGACCGCGGGCGAGCGTGGCAGCGCCCGGTCGGCGGGCGGGGCCGCGCCTGGCCCGGCGGCGAGCGCGGCGGCGAGGATCAGGACGGACGCGGCGCTCATCGCAGCCTCGAGTCCCAGTCCACGCCCAGGTCGAGGAGGGCCTGGACCCGCACGTCGGTGCGGCCGAAGCGCCCCTGCGACACCTCGCCGAGGAGCGCCACCTGGGCGCGCCGCTCCAGCCGGCCGGAGACCCTGGCCGCTCCCGAGACGAAGGTGCCGTCGTAGGCCGCCACCACCGGATCGCGCGCCGAGACCAGCGCCGCCGAGAGGTCCAGGCCCAGCCAGCCGCGGAAGGTCCGCCGCGCCCGGGCGGCCATCACGAGCAGGCTCCCCTGCACCCCGCCGCGCCAGGTGGCGTCGGCCGAGACCGAGGTGGCGCCCGCGCCCCAGGTGGCGCCGCCGGCGCCCTCAGGGGCCGCGCCGCCCCGGTCGCCAAAGGCCGCCCGGCCGAAGGCGGTGGGCTCCACCCAGCCCAGGCCGCCCGCCGCCCAGAGCCGGAGGGGCCCGGCCGGCGACAGGTCCGCGCGGAGCCGCGCCTCGTGCCAGGGGGAGGTGTCGTAGACGTTGAAGATGGAGTCGGCCGAGAAGACCTGCCGCCACGTCCCGCCTTCGGCCGAGAGGCCCAGCCAGGGCGCCGCCGCCCAGCGCAGGGCCGCCCGCAGCACGGCCAGGCGCGCCAGGTAGAGGTCCCACTGGGACGAGACCTCGGCTAGCACCGGCCCCACCTGATAGCGCAGGCCCCCGCCCAGCCGCTCCTCGATGACGCCGCCCGCCCGCAGCGTCCGGCGGTACTCGGCCCAGGCGCTCGACAGGAAGCCGCCCGGCAGCTCCCGCAGCGTCACCCGGCCGCCGAGGAGTGGCGCCGGGTCGTCGAGCGTCGGGTCGGCGCAGGGCGCGCCCGGCGCCGACGGGGGGTTGGGTGGGCAGGCCACGACACCGTAGGCGGCGAGCCGGCGGGCGTCCGAGTCCCTCACGCCGTCGGGGGCGAAGGTGGACGAGCCGAGCCAGCTGGCCCCCTCCACCCGCAGGCCGCCGAAGGCGGCCACCTCCAGCCAGCGGACGGGCCGGACCGCCAGCCGCGCACCGTCGAAGGCGAAGAAGGCCGCCGGGTCGAGCGCGTTGAGCCGCCCCGCCTCCAGATCGAGGCGCCCCCGGAGCATCCCCTTCCACCACAGCCGCCCGCCGAGGAGCAGCAGCCGGGCCCGCGACGCGCCGTCGAGCCCCTGCTCCTCGGCCGCCGTCACGCCGAAGTCGGCGTCCAGCCGGAGGAGCAGCGACAGCCCCGCGTCCTCGCCGGTCACGAGCTCGAAGCCGGCCAGGTCCAGCACCTCCGCGAGGCGCTGCCGCTCCGTCCACCGGTACGCGCCGGGTGTCGAGCTCAGGCGCGGCGTCGCGTAGAACTGCGCCTCGGTACGCGACTCCACGTCCCAGGCGGCCGGGAGCGCGGCGGCTGGCAGGGCGAGGCCGAGCAGCACGGCCCAGGCCCGAGCGGTCACGGTTTCCTCCCCGCGGCCCGGCGAGGTCACTTCGGGTTCGTGCACCCTTCCCGCGGGCGGTCAGCCTATCATGACCCCGCTCCTTGGAGACCAGCCCTCCAGAGACTGGCCCCGCTCCGCGCCAGCCGCCAGGCGAGCCCGCCCCGCCGGTCGGCGCCGGCCCGCCGCCGCGGCCGAGGAAGGGCGTCCTCGGCTACTTCGCGGTGACGATGCTGCTCTACCTCGCGCCCGGTGCCGCGGCCCAGGCCTTCTCGGCCCCGTTCGGCCTCGCCTGGACGGAGGTCTTCGTCTTCCTGCTCCCGGCCTGGGCGGCCGCGGCCGGCTCCAACCTGCGCCCGCGCCAGTTCCTGCTCCTGGCGCGCCGCCCCACAGCCGGTCAGGTGCTCCTGGGCCTCCTCTGCGGCGTGGCGGCCTTCCCGGTGGCCAACGGCCTCATGGCGATCTCGTCGGCGCTGCTGCCCGAGTCCTGGGTCCGCGACTTCGACCTGACGCGCCTCTTCCAGGGCCCGCCGCTGGAGCGGGCGGTCATCGCCGCCGTCGCCTCGCTCCTGGCCCCGCTCTGCGAGGAGGCCGCCTTCCGGGGTTACGTCCAGGGGGCGCTGCTGACGCGCCGCCGCCCGCCCTCGGCCATCGCGCTGGCGGCCCTCCTCTTCGCCGTGATGCACCTCGACCCCGTCCGCTTCCTGGCGGTCCTGGCGCTGGGAGCCCTTCTCGGCTGGCTCGCCTGGCGGGCGGGGTCGCTGTGGCCGGCCGTGGCGGCCCACGCCGCCAACAACGGCATCGGCTCGGCCATCGGGCTCGCCGGCCAGGTCGAGCCGATGCCGGCGGCGCCAGAGGTCCGCCAGGCGCTCCTCCTCGCCGGCGCCGGCGCGCTGGTGCTGGCCTTCTTCGCCGTCCTCTACCGGCGCGCCACCCCGGCGCCGCCTTCCCCCGACGACATGCTGGCCCGCCTCGACCCGGCCGACCCCTCGGTGCGCTTCCGCTGGTTCAAGGTGCCGCCGTCGCTCCTGGGCCTCGGCGTGCTCGGGCTGGCGATGCTGGTGGTGATGGCGGTGTTCATGGGGGCCCGGTAGGTACTGGCCGCGCAGGACATGGATCACGCCGCCCGCCGGTACACCAGGCACTTGAGGTACCGCCCCTGCGGGAACTGCGGCGAGATGGGGTGGTCGGGCGGCTGGCGCCGCTCCTCCACCAGCTGCAGATCGACCCGGGCCTTGAAGGCGGCCTCCTTGACCGCCCCCTCGAACTGCTCGGCGGAGACGCGGGCGCTGCAGCTGGCGGTGAGGAGCAACCCGCCGGGGGCCAGCACCGACAGCGCGGCCCGGTTCAGGGAGGCG
>DASRTO010000457.1:0-4644 GCA_035655915.1 Anaeromyxobacteraceae bacterium | reverse complement strand
CGCGATCCGCGCTGGGCGGTCCTGGCGGTGCCGCTGGTCTTCTCGACCAACCTCTTCTACGGCTTCCTGCCCTTCCTGTTGGGGACCCCGCTCCTGCTGCTGGCCCTGGGCCTGCTCGACCGGCACCTCGCCGCCGAGCGGTCCCGGGCCGCGGGCGCGGCGCTCGTCGCCGCCGCCGCGGTGGCGCTGTACCTCTCCCACCCCCAGCCCTTCCTGTTGCTCGGCTTCGCGGTGCCGTCGCTCTTCGCGCTCCACTGGCGCGGTCCGGGCTGGGCGGCGCGGCGCGCCCTGCCGCTCCTCCCGGCGCTGGCCCTCTTCGCCGCCTGGATCGGCCGGTCCTTCGTGGCCCCACACCCCGCCTTCCGCCGCCCGGGCTACTCCTGGTACGGCCGCCTGTGGGAGCTGGGGGCGAGCCGGGAACCGTTCCGCGAGCGGGTGGGGCGGGGCATGGAGCACCTCTTCGGCTCGTTCTCCGACCGGTCCGACTGGTGGATGGGGTGGGCGCTGCTCGCCCTGCTGGCCCTCTCGGCCGCGGTGGCTCGCTCGCGGCGGGCGGAGAAGGGCGCCCGCCCGGCGCTGCGGGAGCGGCTCCGGGCTCGGCGCGGCGAGATCCTGTGCGCCTCCTTCCTCCTGCTGTGGCTGGCGCTTCCCTACTCGGTGCGCGGGCAGTGGTACCTGGCGCCGCGCTACCTGGTCTTCGCGGCGTTGCTGGCCCCGGCCTTCCTGCGCGCGCCAGCCGACGGGCCCCGGCGCTGGTTCCTCGGAGCCGGGGCCGCGCTGGCCCTGGCCTTCTGCGGGAACGCCGCCTCCAAGGTGCGCGCCTTCCAGCCGGAGATGGCCGGGCTCGAGGAGGTGCTCTCCCGCGCCGAGCCGGGCGGGCGGCTGGCCGGCCTGCTCTTCCTCCACCGCCTCGAGCACGGCGCCGTTCGGGAGATCGAGCCCGGGCCGGTGAAGCACCCCGGCCTCGACCCGGACCAGCCGCGGCCGGCCGAGCAGCGCATCTCCACGCTGCACCATGCGCCGGCCTGGTACCAGGTGTGGCGCGGCGGCGACGTGGGGATGAGCTTCGCCGGCTTGCCGTCGAACCCGGTGCGCTACCGCCCCGGGCGGCAGGCCCCCTTCCCGCTGGAGTGGCGGCCGGAGGATTTCGACCTCCGGACCATGGGCCCGTTCTACGACTGGTACCTGGTCCGCGGCGCTTCACCGGAGTTCGCGGCCGAGCTCGCTCGCCACGCTGCGCCGGTGGCGCGGTCCGGCCCCTGGGAGCTGTGGCGCCGCGCGGCGCCGCCATCCGGCGGAACGCGTTGACCGGCCGCCAGGCCCGGCCGGCCTGGACGTCAGGGCCGCATCTCCCGGTCCCGGCGCTGGGCCGGGCTGCAGCAGCGGTGCATCTCGACGCGCACGGTCAGCCCCGGGCGTGGATGGCGGCGGCCGCCGCCTCGATGAGGGCCAGGTCCGGGTGGCGCAGGACGTAGCCGACGTCGCCCAGGGCCGGCGCGAAGACGCCGTCGATGCGCTCCCAGTGGACCAGGAGCCCGGCGAAGCGCCGCAAGACCTCGTCGTGGGGGAGCGCGTAGGGCCGACCGTCGCGGCGCCCCACGTAGGCACAGGCGAAGGGGCGCCCCACCGCAGCCTCGAAGCGCCCGTGGACCACCACCCGCGCCCACTCGCGGTAGAAATCGATATCGTTGGCCCAGTCGAACATGTCCACCGTGAGCCCGCCCGGGACGCGCATGTTCACCTCCAGCGCCACCAGGCGGCCGTCGGCGAGGCGGAAGAATTCGAAGTGGAAGGGGCGCTCGCGCACGCCGAAGGCGCACACCAGCGCCAGGCCGGCCGCGCGCAGGTCCTCGGGGATGGCGCGCGGCATCCAATACCAGACGTCGCCGCGCTGGTTCACCGCCTCCATCACGCCCAGGCTGTACTGCATGGTGGAGTCGAAGACCACGCGCCCCTCCCGGTCCGCCAGGCCGTCGTAGGTGACGATGGGGCCGGCCACGTACTCCTCCAGGATGTAGTCGACTGGCGGCTTCCCGGCGGCCCAGCGCTCCAGGCCCGCCGGGTCCTCGATCCTCCACGTGCCGGCCGCCCCCACGCCGGCGTCGGGCTTGGCCACCAGCGGGAAGCCCACCTCGGCGGCGAGGGCCCGCGCCTCGTCGCGCGTCCGGCAGACGCGGCCCCGCGCCACCGCCAGGCCGGCTTCGAGGAAGACCCGCTTCATCTCCGACTTGCGCCGGATCCGCACCATGTCGGCGGCGCGCAGGCCGGGGATGTTGAAGTCGTCGCGGAGCGCCGCCTCCTTCTCCAGCCAGTGCTCGTTCAGGGAATCGAGGCGGTCGATCTTGCCGTGGCGGTGGGTGAAGTATCCCAGCGCCCGCAAGAGCTGGCCGTAGTCTTCCAGGTCCGAGACCCGGTAGTACTCGGCCAGGGCGGCGCGCAGCTCCGGACGCAGCGACTCCCAGGGGGCGTCGGCGAGCCCGAGCACGGTGGCGCCCATCTCCCGCAGGGCCACGCAGAAGCGGTACCAGGCGGGAGGGAAGTGGGGGGAGAGGAAGACGACGTTCATCCGGGAGCGAGGTTGTAGCCCGGGGCCGGCTCCCCAGCCACGCCCGCGCGCGCCGCGGGGCGGCCGGGCCGGGCGCGCCGGGCCGGGGCACGCTATCGTCTCCCCAGGAGGACGATCCCGTGCCCGCCTCCCTCGACGACATCGCCTCGCTCGCCGTCTTCGCCCACGTGGTCGAGGCGCGCTCCTTCACCGGCGCGGCCCGCGCCATGAAGCTGTCGAAGTCGGCGGTGAGCGCCCGTCTGGCCCGGCTGGAGGCGCGGCTGGGCGTCCGGCTCCTGCGCCGGACCACCCGGCGCCTCTCGATCACCGAGGCCGGCCTGGCGCTGTACCAGCGGGCGGCGCGGGTGGTCACCGCGGCCGACGAGGCGGCCGCCACCGCCGAGGACGTGGGCGGCGAGCCGCGCGGCGTGCTCCGGGTCACCGCCCCGGCCGCGTTCTCGGCGCTCTACCTGGCGCCGCTGCTGACCGAGCTGCTGGCGGCCCACCCCGGGCTCTCGGTGGACCTCGACGTCTCCGACCGGCTGGTGGACATCGTCGGCGAGGGGTTCGACGCGGCCGTCCGGGTCACCCGGCCGCAGGACTCGACGCTGGTCGCCCGCAAGCTGGCGCCGGACCGGCTGGTGGCGGTGGCGGCGCCCGCCTACCTGGCCCGGGCCGGGACGCCGCGCACGCCTGGCGACCTGCCGCGCCACAACTGCCTGCGCTCGGCGCACATCCCGCCGTCCGGCGAGTGGGGCTTCCGCGGCGTCGGCGCGGGGCGCCCCGGGGGCGGCAACTTCATCGTGGGCGACGCGGCGATGCTGCGGGAGGCGGCCGCGGCAGGGCTCGGGCTGGCGCTCTTGCCCTGCTCGCTGGTGGCGCGCGAGCTCTCGGCCGGCTCGCTGGTGGCGGTGCTGCCGGGCTTTCCCAAGCGGGCGCTGGCGCTCTACGTGCTCCATCCCCACCAACGCCAGGTGCCGCCCAAGGTGCGGGCGCTAGTGGACCTGCTCGTGGCGCGGTTCGCGCGGCCGCCCTGGATCGTCCACCTCCGCGAACGATGAATCCGTCCCCCGGCGCTGGCACCCGCGGACGGTGCGGCCTACCTCTCACGCCGCGAGGCGCGACTTCCCGCGCCGCCCCAACGGAGAGAGAGACCATGAGCGAGCCGAAGACTACCCCCACCTCCTGGACCCTGGACGCCGCCCACACCGAGATCGGCTTCCGCGTCCGCCACATGATGATCTCCTGGACCAAGGGCCGCTTCGGCGCCTTCTCCGGGACCGTCGCCCTCGACGACGCCAAGCCGGAGCGGAGTACCATCGAGGTCGCCATCGAGGCGGCTTCGGTCGACACCAGGATGGAGCAGCGCGACCAGCACCTGCGCTCGGCGGACTTCTTCGACGTGGAGCGCTTCCCACGCATCACCTTCAGGTCGACGGCGGTGCGGCCGGCCGGCGCGGGCGCGTTCCAGGTCCTGGGCGACCTGACCATCCGCGGCGTCACCCGGCCGGTGACCCTCGAGGTCGAGGGGCTCGGCCCCGCCCACAAGGACCCGTGGGGCGGCGTCCGCCGCGGCGCGCAGGCGCGAGCCACCATCGACCGCAAGGATTTCGGCCTCGTCTGGAACGGGGTGCTGGAGGCGGGCGGGGTCCTGGTGGGCGACGAGGTCCGGATCGAGCTCGAGGTGGAGCTCATCCAGGCGGCCGGCGAGGCGAAGGCTGCGGCGTGAAGGCTGCGAGGGCGCCCTCGCGCCGGCGCGCAGCCTCGGCCTGGAGTTCGTCCCGCTGGCGCGGGAACGCTTCCGCACCGGGAGGCTATCCGTCGCGCCGCCTCGCGCCCTTCCGCTCGAACGCGAAGTCCGAGACGAAGTCCACCCCGGAGCGCGCCAGGCGCAGGGCGAGCAGCGCGCGATCCGCGAGGAACATCCCCCGCGTGCGCAGGCGCGTGCGCTCGCGGACGGACTCGCCGACGCGCCGCATCCAGGCCAGCTCGTCCTCGCTCATCGGCCCGAGATCGAGCGCGCGCATCGCGTCGTCGAGCTGGTCGGCGCTCCTGGGCCCGGCCCAGCAGGCATCCACGTGTGGGTTCGACAGCACGAA
>DASRTO010000456.1:0-2571 GCA_035655915.1 Anaeromyxobacteraceae bacterium | reverse complement strand
GCCGGAAGTACGGAGGGGGCCGCCGGTAGTAGCGCACCGGGACGCGGAGGACATATAGCGGCACCGCCTCCGGGGACACCAGCGACCAGGGCCCGTTGTACCAGGAGCTGACGTACCAGTTGTCCCCCTGGAAGACCCAGTACATGCCGTCGTAGAAGAAGTAGTTCGCCGCCAGGTTCGGGGCGTAGTAGACGGGGTAGCCGGGCACCGCGACCAGGCGCGGGTAGACCGGCACGTTGATCCCGATGCTGGCGTTCGGGAGCCCGATCTGGACGCTGACCTGGGCGACGGCGGCGGTGATCGGGCACAGCCACAGCCACGACGCAAGGACGAGGCGACGCATATCAGTCCTCCATTCCGAGACCCCTCGAAGGGGTCGTCGGCCGGCTACGAGCGAGGGGGCCGGCCCTTTCCCCTCTTCCCCGACGAGCGCCGGGGCCACTTTATTCGCCGAGGACGCGTTCCAGGACCCGCGTCGGTCGGGGCGTGACCCATCGCGGTTGGGGTACACCGGATCCGGATGTGAGCCGCCCCTCCCGGGGGCCGCGACCTCCCCCGCCGGCCCCGGAGTGGTTGGGCGGTTGGCGCGGAGCCATGGTAGTGCTCTCGGCGGCATGGAGCACCCGAGCTACCGAGACATCTCGCTCGCCATCCGGCGGCGGACGGACTGGACCGACGGCCTGCCGATCGGCTTCGCCGACGAGGGGGCGGAGGTGTACTTCCTCCCCTTCCACTCCGGCCAGGAGCGCCACCTCCTCGGCCGCGACGCCTACCGCTGTGAGGAGCACGGCCTCGAGTTCCCCGGAGAGCCCGCCGAGGACGGGCCGGCCGACTGCGACCTCCAGGAGAACCTGCGCTTCCGCTACCCGCTGCTGCGCGCCATCCCGTCGGCCAGGGCGCCCGCCCCGGCCCGGCACCTGGTGGTCCTCCTTCACGGCCTCAACGAGCGGAGCTTCACCAAGTACGTGCCCTGGGCCTACCAGCTCTGGCGCACCACCGGCGCGGCGGTGGCTCTCTTCCCGCTCTCCTTCCACATTGGCCGGGTGAACCCCGGCTGGGGGAGGGACCTGGAGGGGTACCTGCGCCGGCGGCGGCAGGTGGACCGCAACGAGAACGTCCACGCCTTCAACTGCGTCATCAGCGATCGGCTCGACGCCCATCCAGAGCGCTTCTTCTGGGGCGGGCTCCAGTCCTACGGGGACGTCGCCGACCTGGTGCGGCAGGTCCGGGCCGGGGAGGTTGCCCAGGTCGACCCGCAGGCCCGCATCGACCTCGTCGGCTACTCGGCCGGAGGCTACCTGGCCCTGGCGCTGCTCCTCGCCGACGAGGACGGGCTGTTCCGCGACAGCCGCTGCGTGATCTTCGAGTCCGGTGCGGCGCTTCGCAGCACCAGCATGTCCTCCCGCTTCATCATCGACCACGCCTGCGAGGTCTCGCTGATGAAGCTCTACGTGCGCTTCACCGGCCGGCTCGCCAACGCCCGGCTGGCGCACTGGCTCTCCCACCACGAGCTGGGGCGGTGGTTCCGGGCCATGTGCGGCGAGGAGGTCGAGCGCCCCCGCCTCGAGGCGCGCCTGCGCCAGCTGGCGCCGCGGCTGCTCGGGATCTCGAACCTGCGCGACGAGGTGATTCCGGCCGCGGCCATCCTCAACACGCTCAAGGGGCTGCACCGCGACACCGGGGTCCGGATCCGGGAGCTTTCGCTCGGGGTGCACGAGCACCCCTTCGCCTGCCCCGACTACGCGCAGCGGGACCGCGCCTTCGTTACCGGGTTCGTCGACCCGGCCCGCTTCGGCGGCGGGTTCGAGACCTTCATCGACTCGGCCTCGGCGCTGCTCCGCGGGACCGGTTAGCCCGGCGCCGCGGGCCTGGCGCGCGTCCCGGCGGCTGGCGACGGCCGGGGAGTCATGGCGGGCCGAGCCCGTGGAGCAGCCTGCGGCTCTCTGCGTCGTGCGGGTCGAGCCGGAGCGCGGCCTCGAGGGCGGCGCGCGCCTCGTCGCGCCGGCCAGCGCGCAAGAGCACCTTGCCCTGCGTCCGCGCCAGGGCGGCGTCCTCCGGCTGGAGGGCGCGCGCCCGGGCCAGCAGGGCCGCGGCCCCGGCCAGGTCGCCCTCGTCCTCCAGGAACAGCGCCATGTGGAGCAGGGGCGCGGCCTGGCCGGGAGCGATGTGGACGGCGCGCTGGAAGGCCGCCCGGGCCGGCTGGCGCTGCCCCAGGTGGCGCCGGGCGATGCCCAGGTTCACCCAGGCGCGCCAGTAGCCCGGGGCCTCGGCCAGCGCCACCTCGAGCCGCTCGGCGGCGCGCGCGTCCTCGCCCCGCGCGCTCAAGGCCACCGCCAGGTTGTTGTTCACCACCACCTGCCGCGGCGCCTTCTCGAGCTCCGACTCCCAGAACGCCACCTCGCTCCGCCAGTCGAGGGTACGGGCCACGGTCCGGGCCGCGAGCAGCGCCAGGATCGCCGCCACGGCGGCTGCCGTCCCCCGGCGCGCCCAGGCAGGGGCCGGGACGTCCCCAGGGACGGCGGCAAGGGGGGCGGTCTCGGCCTTCGCCGGCGCGAGGCGCGCCAGCGCCAG
>DASRTO010000455.1:0-3200 GCA_035655915.1 Anaeromyxobacteraceae bacterium | reverse complement strand
GGCGACTCGGGCAGGGCCGGCTCCTCGCCCTTCACCAGCTCACGCAGCACCACCGTGGCGTAGGCGCCGGGGGGCAGCTCGAAGCGGGCGGCGTAGCCCTCCGGCACCGGCTCGAGCTCCACGGCCACCGGCAGGCGGGCGGCGCGGCGCGCCCCCCCGCCCTCGCCCCGGCCGCGACGGGCGAAGTCCTCGAGGGCGATCCCCTCGGCCTGGAGCAGCCGCTCCTCGCGCGCGGCGGCCTCGCCGGCGGCGGGCGGCATCCGGTGCCCGAACATGGGGCCGGCCGGCGAGATCTCGAAGCGCGTGAGGCGCGGCTGGTCCGCCTCCGGATCCTGGCAGGCGAAGAACCCGCCCGCGGGGAGCCGGCGCATGACGTCGCCGCGCAGGGCCCGGGCGAAGAGGCCGTCGGCGATGCGCTCGGCCAGCCAGCGGTTGAAGAGCAGCGACTGGTACGCCGAGATGGCGAGCCGCCGCAGGAAGCGGTCGCGGGCGGCGCGCCTCACCCGGGGGTCGTCGAGGCGCCCCAGGAGCAGGGTCCGCCCCACCGCGGCGTTGTCGCCCTCGGCCCCGAACCGCTGCGGGCCGTAGAAGTTGGGGAGGCCGCGGGCGGCCAGGGCCTCCGCCGCGAAGCGCGCCCGGGGCAGGTCCCCGCCCCGCACCACCACCCGGAAGCGGTTGCCGCGCAAGTGGCCGGTGCGGAGCTTGTTCTTGTGGCGGGAGGCCTGGAGCACCCGGAACCCGTCGCCGGCCAGCGCGGCCGGGTCCGGATCGCGGGGCGCCGGGAAGGAGAGCCACTGGGTGGTGACGGCCTGCTTGTCCTTCAGGCCGGCGAAGCCGGCCTCCCGCTCGGGAACGTCCAGGGCGGCGGCCAGGGCCCGCACCACCTCGCGGGTGGTCCGGCCCCGCTTCTCCACCAGCAGCCACAGGTGCGGGCCGGAGCCCTGGGGCGGGTAGGCGGGGATCTCCTCCACCCGGAAGTCCTCCGGAGCGGCCTTGACCGCTCCGCCCGAGCCGGGCAGGTCGGCGGTGAGGAAGGGAAGGCGGACCGGGTCCGGCAGCGGGGTCAGCGCAGGTCCTCCAGCTCCAGGAAGGTTCGCTTCACCCGCTCGCCCAGCGCGTCGTCGGCCTCGCGCGGCAGTCGCTCTCCGGCCAGGAAGAGGTAGAAGAAGGCGACCTCGCGCATCCCGTCGTGGAGCAGCCGCGCCGGGTCTCCGGACGGCTCGAGGCGGCGCAGCACCGCGCCCCGCAGGGCGGCCAGGTTCCCCAGCACGCGGTCCGGGTCGAGGTCGCCGGCGGGGCGCGGCCGGACCCGCTTCCACAGGGGGGCGAAGCGGGAGGAGGCGTCCCCGAGGTAGGCCCGCACACCGGCCAGGAAGGGCTCGGCGCCGCCGTGGGCCGCCGCCGCGCCGCAGACCTCCCGCAGCACCGCGTTCATGCCCTCGACCAGGGCCGCCAGGCGGTCCTGGGGCGAGGCGGCGGCGGTGGCCGGCGCGTCGGCGGCCTCCAGGTAGCCGGCCTCGGCGAGGTGGTAGAGGATCCGGGTGGCGTCGAACTCGGAGAGGTGGGCCTCGCGAGCCACCTCCAGCACGCGCCGGCGGCCGTCCACGAGGTCGAGCAGGTCCTGCTCGGCGCGCTCCAGCCGGACGGCGCGCCGCGGCTCCCGGCGGTGCAGGAAGGCCTGCGGGCCGGGGATGCGGGCGCGGAACAGGCTCATCTCGTCGATGCGCCGGATCCCGTCCATGAGCAGCGACTGCGTGTTCACCGACAGCGGCACCCCGGAGCGCTCGCCCTCCGCCTCGTCGGCCAGGTGGAAGGTTCCCTCCCGGGCCAGCAGCAGGGCGTGGAACACCACCGTCACCTGCTCGTGGAAGCACTTCCACAGGTCCTTGGCCGAGATCAGTCCGCGCTCCACCAGCGTCCGGCCGATGGGGCGCCCGGCCAGGGCGGCCTCGGCGGCCTGGGCCTCGGTGAGGTAGCCGAGCCGGACCGCCACCTCGCCGATGCGCTCGCCGGGGGCCTCCGACCGGGCGCTGCGGACCTCGCCGTCCTTGAAGCCCACCGAGCGCTCCACCCCGCCGCTCCCCACGGTGAGGATCCCGGAGAGCTTGGACTGGTGGACGAAGGCCACCAGGTCGGCGAGGGGGAACCCGGCCAGGTCGCCGGCCAGCCGGCAGCGCGCCTCCGGGCCCGGCCCCCCGGCCGGAGGCGTCCTGAGCGCCAGCAGCAGGTCGGCGGCCGTGGGGAGCAGGGCGAAGCGGCCGGCCCGATCGGCCAGGGCCCGGCGCGCCTCCTCGCCGTGGGGCGCCACCCGGCCGTGGGGGTCGACGTCGAGGTACAGGCGGGTCATGGCCGGCCCTGGCTAGTCGCGGCCCCAGCCTCCGGCGCGCCACTCCTCCTCGTCGCGCAGGGTGGACTCCAGGCTCTCCTCCGACCAGTCGGGGAGCACGTAGCGGCGGCCGTCGAAGTACAGGGTGGGCGTCCCGTTGAGCCCGGCCAGGCGCGCCTCCTCCTGCGAGGCCAGGACGCGGCGCTTGTGGCGCTGCGTCTCCAGCGCCTTCCTGAGGTCGCCGGGATCCCCGCCCACGTCGGAGGCCATCTCGGCCAGGGAGGCGTCGTCGAGGGCGTAGGGGCGGCTGAAGAGCAGGTCGTGCATGGGCCAGAACAGGCCCTTCTCGCGGGCCCACTCCCCGGCCAGGGCCGCCTCCATGGACCGGGCGTGGCTGGCGATGGGGAAGGGCTTGTAGAAGAGCTTGACCCGGCTGGCGCGGGCCTTCACGAAGGCCTCCAGGCGCGAGCGGATCATCTGGCAGTAGGGGCAGGTGAAGTCGGAGAACTCCACCAGGGTGACCGGGGCCTTGGGGTCCCCGAGCGGCGGGCCCCACGAGGCCACGTCGAGCCTCGCCCGCTTGGGCGCGTCGAAGGAGGCGTAGTACTCGGTCAACACCTTGGGGATCTGGGTCGCGGAGAGGCCCAGGCCGGCCAGGCGCGCCGAGAGCTGCGCCATGCGGGGAGCGTGGCGGCAGGCCTTGTGCTCCCGCAGGCAGCCGGAGAGCGTGTGGGGGCAGCCGCAGTAGCAGAACTCCTCCCGGGCCACCCGCGCCACCACCTCCCGCTGCTCCGGCGTGAGGGCGGAGAGGTCGACGCCGGGGAGCACCGACTCCGGGGACGGCGCGGCGGCCGGCTCGGCCGCGGCGGCCGGC
>DASRTO010000454.1:0-5719 GCA_035655915.1 Anaeromyxobacteraceae bacterium | reverse complement strand
CTCGAACTCGTTGGGCGGCCTGGAGAGCCCGGCCAGGACGCGGAGGGGCTCGGTGTCCCAGCCCGCCGCCAGCGCCTCGCCGGCCCAGTCGACGATGGCGCTTCCGCCCTCCCCCAGGAAGGCCCGGCGGGCCAGGGCCCGGTAGAGGCGGCGACGGACCCGGTCGGCCAGCGACTGGAGGTCGACAAGCATGGCAGCCTCCACCACTCTGCCACACTCACGGTGGGAGTTTCTCGCCCCGGCCACCGAGAGGGCCCCCGGGCGCCGCCGGCCTCCAGCCCGGCACCGAAACAGGGAAGGGGCCAACCAAGTGGCCAGCCCTTGGAGCGGATTGGTGGGCGCTGCTGGTTTCGAACCAGCGACCCCCGCCGTGTGAAGACGGTGCTCTACCGCTGAGCTAAGCGCCCGCAAGTCCCCGAAACGGCCGCGGAGTATGCCGTCCGGGGGCGCGGGTGTCAACGCCGCGCGCCGCCCTCCCCGGGGTCGTCCTCGCGGACCTCGCCTGCTGGCTCGCCCCCCGCGGCTTCCGGCTCGCCCGGACCGGCCTCGCCGGCGACGGCCGCCTGGGGGGCGCGGGCGCCCTCCCCCTCCAGCTGCCGCGACAGCTCGCGCACCTTGCGCTTGAGGCGCGCCATGCGCTTCGCCACCTCGGCGTAGTCCTCGCGCGCCGCCAGCCCCAGCAGGTGCAGCACCCGTTCCTGGACCTCGTCGAGCCGCTTCTTCCCGCGCTGGGCCAAGCCCACCGCCGCCGCGGCGGCGTCGCGGGCCCGATCGCTGTCGGCCACGGCGCGAGCGGCCCGGGAGGCCGCCTCGGCTCCCGTCTCCAGCAGTCGCTCCAGCATGCTTCTGCGCGCTCTCACCGCCTGGCCTCGTCGGGGAACCGGGTCGCCACCTTCGCCAGCGCCTCGTCCAGAACGTAGCGGTAGTTGGCCCGCTTCACCAGCGCCTCGAGGTCCCCCCGGACCTGCAGCTTCCCCGAAAGGGCAGCCTGAAGCGGATCGGCCCGGCGGAGCAGGAGGTCCTTCCACAGCCGGTAGGGGCCGCGCACCACGTAGGCCGGCGTGAGCTCCAGGATGTCGTCCTGGTCCTCGAGGAGGCGCCACTCGGCGATGCGCCCGCTCGCGTGGCGGCCCCAGGCGGCCACCGGAGCCGGGACCGCCGGCGGGTCGGCCTCCACCACCGCCGCCAGGTCCGCCGGCAGGCCGGCCAGGGCCAGGGACAGGTCTGGGTGCCGGTTCACCGCCTCGACCACCGCGGCGAGCCAGGCCTCCGAGGGGAAGATCACCGCTAGCCCCTTCTCAGCCACCCGAAGAGGCCGCCGCGCTTCTCCTCGGCGGTCTCACCCTGCGCCGCCGCGGCCGTCTCCCGCCGCCGGGCCTGCTCGGCGATGGCCCGCCGCACCGGCTCGGGGGTGTCGCGGGTGGCGAAGGGGATCTCGGTCATCCCCTTCTCCGGGTCGTCGAAGCTGACCCGGAGCAGGCACTCCTCGGTGAGCTTGAAGTCGATGCGCCGCCCGGTAGCCGCCGCCGGCAGACGGATGGAGCCCAGGAACTCGTCGTCCACGATGTCGTCGGAGTCGCCCTGATAGATGTCGAGCTCGATGGGCTGCCCCGGCTCGCGGGGCGGCGGCAGGCGGAAGCTCTTGGCGGCGGGGATGGGCTGGTTCTTCTCCAGCACCCTGCGCATGCGGTTCTGCGGAGTGGCGATGCCGATGGGCATCGACAGCACGTCCACCAGCGTCACCGAGTCGATGGCGTCCAGCGAGTCGCCGAGCAGCGCCGCCCCCAGCGCCACGCACTCGTCGGGATGGACGCCCTTGCGGGCCGCCTTGCCGAAGTGCTCGCGGATCTTCTCCTGCACCAGCGGCATGCGCGACTGGCCGCCCACCAGGATGATCTCGTCGATGTCCTGGGGCCGGATGCTCTTTTCCGAGAGCACCCGGTCGCAGATCTCGAAGGTGCGGTCCACCAGGTCGTAGGTGAGCTCGTTCAGCTGTTGCCGCGACAGGGCGCTGCGGATGTCGAGCGGCTTCCCCTTGCGCTCCTCGATGAAGGGCAGCTCGATGACCACGTTGGGGATGAGGGAGAGGTCGATCTTGGCGGCCTCGGCCCCGTTCTTCACCCGCTGCATGGCGATGGGGTTGCCGGCCAGGTCGATGCGGTGCGCCTTCCAGAAGTCCTCGAGGACGAAGTCGATGATGCGGTTGTCGAAGTCCACGCCCCCGAGGAAGTTGTCGCCTCCGGTGGCCTGCACCTCGAAGACGTTGTTCTGCAGCTGCAGCACCGAGACGTCGAAGGTGCCGCCGCCCAGGTCGTAGACCAGGATCTTCTGGTCCAGCCCCCGGTTGAAGCCGTAGGCCAGCGCCGCGGCGGTGGGCTCGTTGACGATGCGCTTCACCTCGAAGCCGGCCAGCCGGCCGGCCTCCTTCACGGCGTTGCGCTGGTTGTCGTTGTAGTAGGCCGGGACCGAGATGATGGCCTCCCGGATGTCCCGTTGCAGGAAGGTCTCGGCGATCTTCTTGATGTGGGCCAGCACCAGGCCCTGCACGTGCGGCAGCCCGTAGATCTCGCCCCCCAAGGTCACCGCCGCCTCGCCGTTCGGCCCCTCCACGATGTCGTAGGAGTAGTAGTTGCGGAGCTCCTGCACGACCTTGGAGTTGAACTTGCGGCCGATGAGGCGCTTGGCCCCGTAGATGGTGTTCCGGGGGTTGGTGACCATCTGGTCCTTGGCCACCCCGCCCACCAGCCATTCCCCCCGCTCCGACAGGGCCACCACGCTGGGGAGGATCAGGTTCCCCTTGTCGGTGGGCACGACCTTGGGGATGCGGTTCCGTACGTGGGCCACGCAGGTGTTGGTGGTCCCGAGGTCGATGCCGACGATGGACTTCTCGCGGGAGGCTGGCCCGGCCATGGCCCCTTCCTTCTAGCACACCCCCGGGCGCGGCCATGCCACCCGGCCCGCTAACGCGCGGGGCGCCCTCCGGGGTGGGGGCCCCACCGCAGGTGCGGGAGGGGCGCCCCTCCCTCCAACTAGACCGCTGCGTCCTCCTCGTCCCCTTCCCCACCCCCGGCGCCTTCCTCGACGGCCCCGAAAAGCGCCGGCACCGCCATGGCCGGCAGGGGCGCCCGCGCCGGCGGACCCGCCAGGGCGGGCCGTCCCGCCTCCTCCTCGAGCTGCCAGCGGTCGTAGACCGGCGGGTCGCCGGGCAGCTCCTCCAGGAAGCGGGAGGCCTTGAGCACCACCCGCTCCCGGTCCCGCGGCGCGGCCATGATGGGGTAGCAGAGGGCCAGCTCGTCCTTGGCGCGGGTGCAGGCCACGTAGAAGAGGCGCCGCTCCTCCTCCTCGCCGTCGCGGTCGCGCAGCGCCTGGGCGCTGGGGAAGCGCCCGTCGGCGAGCCAGACCACGAACACCGCCCGCCACTCCAGCCCCTTCGCCTGGTGGACGCTGGAGAGCACCATCTTCTCGTCGGGCTCGCCCCCCTCGGAGACGGTCTCGGCGGTGAGCTCGGTGAGGAGCGCCACCTCGGCCAGGAAGGCGTCGGTGTCCTCATAGCCGCGGGCGTAATCGGCGAGCTGCCGCACGTCCTCCACGCGCGAGTCGGCGTTGACGAAGGCGGACCTCAGATATTCCTCGTAGCCGCCCTCCAGCACCTTCTCGATGCACTCGCCGGGGAGATCGCGGGTGGGCGGGCGGGTCATGCCCCGCAGTAGCTCGGCGGCGCGCCGGTACCCTTCCCGCCCCTTGGGCGGCACGTGCGATGCCACGTCCGGGTAGAGCAGCTCGTCCACCGTCCCCTGCCCACCCCGGCGCCGTGCCGCCAGGGCGGCCCAGACCGCGTCGGCGGTCATGGAGCCGATGCCGGGGGCGAGCCGCAGCACCCGCTTCAGGGCCAGCTCGTCGCCGGGGTTGCGGGCGAAACGCAGGTGGGCCAGCACGTCCTTGACATGGGCGGCCTCGAAGAAGCGCACGCCGCTGCGCACCACGAAGGGGATACCGCGCCGGGCCAGCTCGAACTGGATCTCCATGGAGTGGTGGTGGGCCCGGTAGAGGACGGCGATCTCCGGGAGCGGGATCCCCTCGTCGCGCAGCTCAAGCACCCGCTGGGCCACGAAGCGGGCCTGCTGCTCCACGTCGCGGCAGGGCACCAGCGACGGCAAGGCTCCGTCGCCGCGCACGCTGCGCAGCTCCTTGTCGAACTGCCGCACGTTCATGGCGATGGAGGCGTTGGCCAGCTCCAGGATCTGCGGCGTGGAGCGGTAGTTGACGGTGAGGTCGAAGCGGCGCGCGTCCGGGTAACGCTTCTCGAACTCCAGGATGTTGGCGAAGTGGGCTCCGCGGAAGGAGTAGATGGACTGGGCGTCGTCCCCCACCACGCACAGGTTGCGATGGGCCGAGGCCACCAGGTCCACGATGTCGCCCTGGAGCTTGTTGGTGTCCTGGTACTCGTCCACCAGCACGTGGGCGAAGCGCTCGGAGAGGCTCCGCCGCACCGACTCGTGCTCCACCAGCAGGATCTTCCAGTGGAGCAGGAGGTCGTCGAAGTCCATGGCGTTCATGGACTGCTTGCGCTCGGCGTAGCGGCGCGCCACCCGCAGCACCTCGTCGCCGAGCGGCAGGAACTGGGGGCGGCGGTCGGCCAGCACCTCGGCCAGCGGGGTCTGGGTGTTCACCGCCATGGAGCAGAGGTCGATGAGCACGTCGGCCTTGGGGAAGCGGCGCGCCCCCACCGCCAGGCCGCAGTCGGCGATGGCCGCGCTCATGACGTCGCGCGAGTCCTCGCGGTCGAGGATGGAGTACCCGGGGGCGAAGCCCAGGACGCCGGCGTGCTCGCGCAGCACCCGGTGGGCCACGTGGTGGAAGGTGCCGCCCCAGATCTGCCGGGTGTCGAGCCGGGCCACCTCCTCCACCCGCCGCAGCATCTCCCGCGCCGCCTTGTTGGTGAAGGTGAGCAGGAGCAGCGACTCGGGCGAGGCCCCGTCGTGGAGCAGGCGCGCCACCCGCCAGGTGAGGGTGCGGGTCTTGCCCGAACCGGCGCCGGCGATGACCAGGATGGGGCCGGCGCCGGCCTCGACCACCGCGCGCTGCTCGTCGTTGAGCAGGCCCTGGGTGTCGAAGGCCGCCGCCGGGGCGGCGGCGCGCAGCGTGTAGCGGCGACCCATCGTATCGAGGCTACCAGCGGGGTCCGACGCCGATGGAAAATTGGACGGCGGCCCCGCCTTGGCTAGCATCGCCGCGCATGGTGGCCCGACCGCTCGTCCTCGCCGCGCTGGCCCTGGCCGGCTGCGCCGGATCGAGCGCCTCGCGCCGCCCTCCCCTGCCCCCGCCCGCCGGCGACAGCCGGGCCGGTGCCCGCGACCAGCGGGGCGCCGGCCCGGCCCTCGCTTCCGGCCCCTCCCGGCCGGCGCGGCCGGAGCTGGCGCGGGCGGTGGCGGTTGCCTCGTCGCTGGTGGGCGAGCGGGACATCGTGGTCGACGGCCGCGACTACGGCGACGATTGCGCCGCGCTGGTGCGGGCGGCCCTGGACCGGGCCGGCCACTCCCTCCCCGCGGGGGCGCGCGACGCCGCCTCGCTCTACGGCCTGGCCTACCGCCGCGGCCTCGTCCGCACCGGCATCCGCGCCCAGCCGGGCGACCTCATCTTCCTGGCCGACCGGCCCGGGGGCGCTCCCGCCCACGTGGGGCTGGTGGCCAAGGTCGAGCCCGACGGCACCGCCCTGGTG
>DASRTO010000453.1:0-1527 GCA_035655915.1 Anaeromyxobacteraceae bacterium | reverse complement strand
CGGTTGAGCAGCGTCGACTTGCCGACGTTGGGCCGGCCCGCGATGGCGACGAAGCCGGCGCGCATCGGGGCCTAGGGCATCTGGCCCCGGCTGATGACCACCTTCTCCAGCCGGGTCCTGGCGTTGCCGGCCCGCGCGATCCTCGCCACCAGCTCCTGTCCCTTCACGGTCTCGCCGAAGATGGTGTGTCCGCGGTCCAGGTGCGGGGTGGGCACCTCGGTGATGAAGAACTGCGAGCCGTTGGTGTTGGGGCCGGCGTTGGCCATGGCCAGCTTGCCGGGCTTGTCGAAGCGGTTGTCGGGGCCGATCTCGTCGGCGAAGCGGTAGCCGGGGCCGCCGGTGCCGGTGCCGAGCGGGTCGCCCCCCTGGATCATGAACTGGGGGATGACCCGGTGGAACACGGTGCCGTCGTAGAGCGGGGTCTTCACCTGCTGGCCGCTGCGGGGGTCGGTCCACTCGCGCGTCCCCTCGGCCAGCCCCACGAAGTTCTCCACCGTCTTGGGCGCCTTCCCGGGCAGGAGCTTCACCACGATGTCGCCCATCGAGGTCTTGAAGGTCGCGTACAGGTCTTCGGCCATGGCCTCTCTCCTCGATTGCCCTCGGTGGGACCGGCGGGGGACGAGCCCCCGCCCTACGCCGCCTCCGTGTTCATCGGCGGGGGACGAGCCCCCACCCTACCTGCAAGTGGGCGGCTCCTTGGAGATGGTCACCTTCACCAGCCGGGTCTGGGAGTTGCCGGCCGCCGCGATCTTCGGCAGCAGCTCGCAGCCGCAGACGCCCTCGCCGAAGTGGGTGTACCCGCACAGCCCCGACGGGGAGGCGCAGGCGCGGGGGTAGAGCTGCGGGACCCGGTCGCCGTAGCCCTCGGTGATGAAGAACTGGGAGCCGTTGGTGTCCGGGCCGGCGTTGGCCATGGCCAGCTGGCAGGACTTGTCGAAGGGACGATCGCCGGCCTTGAGCTCGTCGGGGAAGCGATAGCCTGGGTCGCCGGTGCCGAACTGGCTGCCGCCGGGGGTGGCGCGCGCGCCCAGGGCGGCGCCGCGGGTCAGGGGATCGCCCCCCTGGATCATGAACCCCGGGATGACCCGGTGGAAGAGCGTGCCGTCGTAGTAGCGGGTGCCCTTCACCTTCTTGCGGTTCAACGGGTCGGTGAACTCCTTCTTGCCCTCGGCCAGGTCCACGAAGTTCCTGACGGTGTGGGGAGCCTTCTCCGGGAGGAGGCGGATGCCGATCTTGCCGGCGGTGGTCTCCAGCGTGGCGTAGACGGGCTCGGCCGCGAGCGCGGGGGCGCAGAGGAGCGCCAGGACGGCGATGGCGGTGGTCTTCATGCGCGGCATGCTAGCGGCGGCGCCTCCGCGCCGCCACCTTCTTCTTGCCGGGCTTCCTGCCGGAACCGGGCCGTCCCCCTCGCGCCACTCCGCCCCGGGCCGGCCCGGCCCGGCGGGTCGCGGCCGCCGCGCGCCGGCGCGGGCGCGCCGGCCTGGCGGGCCCGGGCCGCGGTGGAGCCTCCGGCGGCGCGGCAGAGGC
>DASRTO010000452.1:0-7721 GCA_035655915.1 Anaeromyxobacteraceae bacterium | reverse complement strand
CATGGTGGAGGCGGTCCGCTCCCAGGTGGCGGGCGACGTGCTGGTGGTGGACGACGGCTCCAGCGACGACACCGCCGGCGAGGCCCGGCGGGGCGGGGCGCGGGTGGCGGTCCACCCGGTCAACCTGGGCTACGGCGCCGCCCTGCAGACCGGCTACCGCTGGGCCTTGAAGCGCGGCTACGCCGCCGTGCTCCAGCTCGACGCCGACGGACAACACGACCCGGCCTCGATCCCGGCGCTCCTCGAGGCGCTCTCCCGGGCCGACGTGGTGGTGGGCTCGCGCTTCCTCGGCGGCGGCGCCTACCGCCCGCCGCTCCTGCGCCGCATGGGGATGTGGCTCTTCGGGAAGGTGGCGAGCGCCCTCGCCGGCCAGCGCATCACCGACCCCACCAGCGGGTTCCAGGCCATCTCGGCGGAGGCGCTGCGCTTCTACGCCCACGAGCGCTACCCGGTGGACTACCCCGACGCCGACGTGCTCGCCATGGTGGCGCGCTCCGGGCTCCGCCTCGCCGAGGCGCCGGTGCGCATGCTGCCCTCGCCCCCCGGCAAGGGCATGCACGCCGGCGCCTGGAAGCCGCTCTACTACGTGGTCCGCATGTCCCTGGCCCTGTTCCTGGTCCCCCTCCGGAGCGAGAAGCGATGACCAAGGCCCAGCACCTCTTCGCCGTCCTCGTCAGCCTCGGCAGCCTGGCGGTGATCGTCGAGCTCGTCCGCCGCCGAAAGCTCAAGGAGGAGTACTCGCTGCTCTGGATCCTCACTGCGGTGGGGATGCTGGTGCTCTCCTCCTGGTACGACCTGGTGGAGTGGCTCACCCGGCTCTCCGGGGCGGTGACGCCCACCACCACGCTCTTCATCTTCGGCCTGGTGTTCCTGCTCCTCATCAGCGTGCACTTCTCCACGGTGATCTCGCGCCTCACCGAGCAGGTGCGGCGCCTCACCCAGGAGATGGCGCTGCTCTCGGCGGAGCGCGACGAGCTGCGGGAGCGGGCCGGAGAAGGGCGAGGGCGAACCGATCCGGCCGGCACGCCGTGACGCATGGCAACGAGCCCCCGCCCTACGGCCCGTAGGTCGGGCCCCTTGCGGCCCGCCGGCGGCGGCGCCGGATCCACGCGCGCGGGCGGGGCCTCAGGACGCCCGGGCACGCCGTCGCGTCGAGCGCGCCATGGTCCAGGCCGCCTTGGAGGCGCGGATGGCCGGCTCGCGGCCCAGCAGGATGCGTGCCCGGGTGTGGAGGGCGCTGGCGGTACGCACCGCGTAGTACGGCACCTGGACGGGCAGCACCGCGAGCGCTTCCGCCAGCGGCTTGCCCTTGTAGCGGACCTCGTTGAAGAGAATGGCGGCCAGCTGGCCCAGGACCAGCGCCGCCGGCACCGCCAGCAGCCGCGCCTCGACGAGCCCGAGCGGCAGGGTGAGCACGGCGAGGCCCGCCGCCAGGATGTCGCGGCCCAGGAGCCGGCCGTGCTTGTACCAGTACATGGCGTGACCGCGCCCCTGCTGCCGCCCCATCCGCAGATAGGAGGCGAGGTCCAGGGCGTGGTGGTGGTGGACCACCGCCTCCCGGACCAGGGCGATGCGGTGTCCGCCGGCCCTCAGGCGGCGCTCGAGGTCGTCGCCCTCGCCGCCGAAGATGGCCTCGTCGAACCGGTAACCCAGGTCGGCGCGAAGTCCCATGTTGGATTCCATCAGGGTGGGGGCCTTCCGCGCCACCAGGCAGGAGCCGACGTAGGCCCGCTCGGCCAGGTTGGACGGCGGCTTGTCGAGCACGGTGCCGGACGCGGCCGCGGCGCCGGTGCGGCGCAATCCCGCCACCATCTGCTCGATCCAGGCGGGCTCGGCGACGCAGTCGGAGTCGGTGAAGAGCAGGAACTCCCCCTCAGCGGCCTCTATCCCCGCGTTGCGGGCCCCGGATGCTCCCAGGTTGCCCGGGTTGTGGATCACCTTCACCCGGCGCTCGGGGTGCTCCCGCCTGAAGCGCTCCAGGACGTCCGCCGAGTCGTCCCTGGATCCATCCTCCACCAGCACCATCTCGAAGTCGTCGGTGGTCGAGGCCAGCAGGCTTTCCAGGCAGGGCTGGATCTGCCTGGCACGGTTGTAGACGCCGATGACCACGCTGGCGGCGGGGCGGGACACCCTGGCCTCATACCGCCGGACGGCGAGGCGTGTCCACGCCGGGCGGAGACGGCACCGGTCCGTTCGACGCGCGCTCCGGGCTCTGGTATGCGAGGAGCGTGAGCGAAAGGGCCGGCCCCCTGGTCACGGTGGTGACCCCCTCGTACAACTACGGGCGCTACCTCGCGGCTTGCCTGGAATCGGTAGCGCAGCAGACCTGGCCGCACGTCGAGCACCTGGTGTTCGACGCCTGCTCCACCGACGAGACGCCCGAGGTGCTGCGCCGCTTCGAGGGCCGCCGCGGCCTGCGGGCGGTGGTCCAGAGGGATCGGGGGCAGGCGGACGCCCTCAACACCGGCTTCGGGCGGGCCCAGGGAGAGGTGTTCTGCTGGCTCAACGCGGACGACTACTGGCTCGGGGAGACGGTGGTGGAGGAGGCCGTGGCGGCCCTCGAGGCGGGGGCCGAGGTGGTGACCGCCGGCGGCTGGTATGTCGACGGCCAGGGCCGGCCGTTCCGGCGCATTCCAGTCCGCTCGTCGCCGCGGATCGCGCGCGACCTGCGCCACTACGACGTCATCCTGCAGCCGGCCACCTTCTGGCGCCGGAGCGTCCACCGCCCACTCCGCGCCGAGCTCCGCTACGCGCTCGACTGGGCGCTCTTCATCGAGATGCAGCAGGCGGGCGCCCGTTTCGCATGCCTGGAGCGCGAGTGGGCCGCCTACCGCTGGCACCGGGAGGCCAAGACGGCCAGCGATCCGGCCGGCCGCCGCGCCGAGACGGTAGTCATCCACCGGGAGCAGTTCGGCGAGGGCAGCCCGCAGGTTCGGTGGTCGCGCCTGGTCCACGCGGGGTACGCGGCAGCGGAGCGCCAGGGACGGCCCTGGCTGAAGCGGGTCGTGTACTGGGCCAACGTGGCGGTGGCGGTGACGACGCGGAACCGCGTCTGCTCCTGGTAATCGCGTGCTGGCTTCGACGGGGCAGGCGGAGGGACGTGGGGGGGGGCGGGGCCTCCGCGTCTTCATCGACGCCCGGTTGGCCGACGGAACCCCCGGCGGCGTCCAGCAGGAGCTCATCGGTCTGGCCGCGGGCCTGTCGGGTCTCGAGGACGGCGAGGATGAGTTCCTGTTCCTCGCCGAGGAGGGCACGGCGGAGTGGCTCGTCCCCCACCTGCGAGGGCGCTGTCGCCTCGCCACCTTCCGCCGCCCGCTCGGCTGGAGGGCCCTGGGGCGGCGCCTCGTCCCTCGGCGACTCGACGGCCTGGCCCTCCGGGCCGCCTCCTTCCTCCCGGTGGAGGTTCCGCCCTCGAACGGGCTCCTGGAGGGGACCGGGGCGCAGGTGGTCCACTTCGCCCTCCAGCACGGCTTCGTCACCGCGTTGCCCAGCATCTACTCGCCCCAGGACCTGCAGCACCGCCACTTCCCCGGCTTCTTCTCCCGCTACGACCTCAGGTGGAGGGAAGCCTTCTACCCGGCCCTGTGCCGCCAGGCTTCACGGGTGGTGGCGCTATCGAGGTGGGGGAAGCGCGACCTCGTCGAGCAGCTGGGGCTCGCCGAGGGGAAGGTGCACGTCATCGGTCTCGCGCCGGCGGTGGACGCGTACCCGGTTCCCCAGCCGGCGGCGGTGCAGGAGGCGTCCTCGCGGCTCGGGCTCCCCGACGCCTTCGCCTACTACCCGGCGCAGACCTTCGTCCACAAGAACCACCTGCGGCTCCTCGAGGCCCTGGCGCTCCTCCGGGCCCGGCACGGCGTCGAGATCCCCCTCGTCTGCTCCGGGCGGCAGAACGAGCACTATCCCGCGATCGAGGAGCGCGTCCGGCGGCTGGGCCTCGGCTCCCTGGTGCGCTTCACCGGCTTCGTCTCTCCCGCCGACGTGCAGGCCCTGTATGCGCGGGCCCGGATGCTGGTCTTCCCGAGCCTCTTCGAGGGATTCGGCATGCCGGTGCTGGAGGCCTTCCGGGCCGGGGTCCCGGTGGCCTGCTCGCGGGCGACCTCCCTCCCCGAGGTGGCCGGGGAGGGTGCCCTGCTCTTCGACCCGGAGAGCGTGGAGGACATGGCGCAGGCGATGCGGCGCGTGTGGGCCGAGCCGGACCTGCGGGGAACCCTCGCGGAGGCGGGGCGGGCGTGCCTGGCCGGGGTCTCCTGGGACCGCATCGCCAGGCGGTACCGGGCGCTCTACCGGCTGGTGGCTGGCTGGCGGCTCGATGAGGCCGACCAGGCCCTGCTCCGGGAGACGGGGTAGCGCTTGAGCCTGCGACGCAACACCGTCTTCGGCGCGCTGGGCTTCCTCCTGCCGACGCTGGTGGTGTTCCTCGCCTACCCGGTGGTGCTGCGCCAACTGGGGCCCGGCGACATGGGCGTCTACATCCTCGCCACCACGCTCTCCGGCTCCTTCGCCTTCCTGGAGCTGGGCCTCACCACCATCACCACCAAGCTGGTCGCCGAGGCGGCCGGCCGGGGGGACGGGGCCGGGGCCGCCGACGCAGTGGCGACCTCCACCGCCTTCTACCTGATGCTGGGCACGTGCGGCCTCGTCGCCATCTGGGTGCTGGCGCCGCCGTTGGCACGCTGGAGCCGGGCGGCCGATCCGGCGGTGGCCGCCACCGTCTTCCGCATCGCCGCGGCCACGCTTCTCGCGTCCTACCTCCACAACGTGGCGCTGTCGGTGGTGAAGGGCCTGCAGCGGTTCGACCTTGCCTCGGCCCAGGTGACCGTCCTGTCGCTGCTGGTGTGGGGCGGGGCGCTGGCGGTGGTGGTGCTGCCGGGCGGCGGCGTGGTTCGGGTGGCGGAGGCGACGCTGGTGGCCAACCTCCTGGTGGTGGCGCTCTCGGGAGGCATGGCCGCCGTCCTGTGCCGCGGTCGCGGCATCGGCCTCGCGCGGGGTCGCCCGCGCCTCGGGATCCTGCGCTCCATGTTTCGGCTGGGCGTGTTCATGTCGCTGAACGGCCTCGCCAACGTGCTCTTCAACCAGCTCCAGAGCTTTGTCATGGCGCGCCTCCTCACCCCGGTGGCGGTGGCGGTGTACGGCACCGCCGTCCAGGTCTCGTCCAAGGTGAACGCGCTCTCCAGCGCCTCCTTCGAGATGATGCTGCCCCTCTCGGCCGAGCTCTCCGAGCCGGGCGCGGCGCAGTACCGGGCGCGGGTGCACACCCTGCGCAGCGTCTACCTCAAGGCGCTGGCGCTCTCCTTCGCGCTGTCGGTGGCGGCGAGCGCCGCCCTGTATGCGGTGGCACCGCCGCTCATGCAGTGGTGGCTGCGCTCTCCCATCGAGGGCCAGGTGGCCACGGTGCTTCGCATCCTCTGCGTGGGCGTGGCCGTGAACGGCGCCACCCCGGTGGCCGTCCACCTGGTGAACGGCATCGGGCGACCCCAGGTGAACACCGTCTTCATGGGCATCGGGGTGGCCATGCTCTACGCCACCCTGCTCCTGCTCTCGCGGGGCGGGCTCACCGTCGAGCTCTTCGCCCTCGCCACCTCGCTGGCGTTCCTCCTGAACGGCCTCCTCTACCTCGCCTACTGCGAGGTGGCGGTCTGGCGGCGCTGGCTGGCGAGCATGCCGGAAGGGCCGGGCGCCGGGTCCGATCCGGAGGCGGAACGGCCCGCGGCCAGCGTCGAGGAGGCGGTGCTGCGGCTGCGCGCCGATCCGGGCCGGGCCGAGCTGCTTCGCGACGCCTACCTGGACGGGGACGCGCCGGCCGCCTGCCAGCGGTTCCTCCGCTCCGGGGAGTTCGCCGAGGTCCGGAGGCTGCTCTCGGGACGCCTCCCGGGCGCGACGGTGCTGGACCTCGGAGCCGGGACCGGCATCGCCAGCTTCGCCCTGGCCTCGGCCGGCGCCGCGCGCGTCGTCGCCCTGGAGCCGGATCCCAGCGACGTGGTCGGCCACGGCTGCCTGCGGCGCGCCTGCGCCGGCCTGCCGGTGGAGGTGGTGGCCGGGGTCGCCGAGGCGCTGCCCTTCGCCTCCGGCAGCTTCCGCGTGGTCTACGCCAGGCAAGTCCTCCACCACGCCCGCGACCTCCCGGCGGCGCTGCGCGAGTGCGCGCGGGTCCTGGAGCCGGGGGGCCTGCTCCTCGCCTCCCGCGAGCACGTGGCCGACGACGACCGGCAGCTCCAGGCCTTCCTGCGCCAGCACCCCATCCACCAGCTCGCCGGAGGCGAGCGCGCCCACCCGCTCGACGCCTACCGGCAGGCCATCGGGCGGGCCGGCCTCGTGAACATGAAGACCCTCGGGCCGTGGGAGAGCGTGGTGAACGCCTTTCCGGCGGTGCGCTCGGAAGACGAGCGGGCCGACTACCCGCGGCGGCTGCTTGGCCAGCGGTACGGCGCGCTGGGGGCCCTGGCGGCCCGGCTGCCGGGCGTCCAGGCGGCGGTGTGGCGATGGCTCCGGCGGCCGGTGGGTGGGCGGCTCTACAGCTTCCTCGCCGAGAAGCCGGGTTGAGCCGCGGCGCCCCTCCCGGGTGGCCCGAGGATCGCCCTGCGGCCGGGCCGTCGCGCGTACTTCGTTGATCCCCATCAACGTCGCGAACGGGGTGGGTTCGAGGATCCTCCCTCACCAACGGGGACCGGCGTGGTAAATGGGCCCACAAGTAGTCGGAGGTGCGCGGTGGGGAGGAAGCGAGTGGAACGACCGAGCCCACTGCTGGGCGGAGCCTGGCGGCTGGGCGCGATCCTCGCCGCCGCCGTTCACGCTTCGTGCAGCGGGGGGGCGCCGCCGGCTCCTCCGCCCGCGCCGCCGGCCAGGCCCGCTCCGCAGGCGCCAACGGACGCCTCCGCTCCGACGCAGCCGCAGGACCTCCACCTGGTCGTCTCGGGGGCCTCCGCGGTGGCCACCTGGACCGGCTCCTCCGACGACATCGGGGTCGAGGGCTACGACCTCTTCCGCGGCGACGAGCGAATCGCCCGCGTCGCCGCGCCGCCGGCGCGCCTCGACGGCCTGCGCGCCGGCGAGCGGAGCTGCTACGCGGTGGTGGCCTTCGACGCCGCCGGGAACCGCTCGGACCGGTCGGCCGAGGCCTGCCTGGTCGCGCCCGACGTGACCGCGCCCTCGGCGCCGCCGGCGCTGGAGGCCCGCCTGGGCGCGCCGGGCGAGGCGCTGCTGCGCTGGGGCGAGGCCGCCGACGACGTGGGCGTCTCGGGCTACGAGGTGGTCCGGGACGGGGAGGTGGTCGCCGTCTCACGGGGCACCTCGGCGCGCCTGCCCGGACTGGCCCCGGCCCGCTCCCACTGCTTCGCGGTCCGCGCCCTCGACGCCGCCGGGAACCGCTCCGCGCCGGGCCCCGAGGCGTGCCTCACCCCGCCCGACGTGACGCCCCCCTCGGCGCCCTCCGGCCTGGAGGCGGTGGCGACCCCGGGGCGCATCGATCTGCGCTGGCGCCCGGCCCGGGACGACGCCGGCGTGACCGCCTACGAGGTCCGGCGCGATGGAGCCACGGTCGCCCGCGCCAGCCGGACCTCGGCGGCGGAGCTGGGGGAGGCCCCGGCGGCGCGGCGCTGCTACACGGTGGTGGCCCTCGACGCGGCCGGGAACCGATCGGCGCCGTCCGAGCCGGCCTGCGCCGCCCAGCCCGACGTGAAGCCGCCCTCGGCGCCCGATGGCCTCGAGGCCCGCCCCGAGGGAGA
>DASRTO010000451.1:0-4612 GCA_035655915.1 Anaeromyxobacteraceae bacterium | reverse complement strand
CTGGCCCAGGCCGTTCTCGAAGGTGGTGCAGATGAACGGGTACTGCTGCGGGCCGCTGAAGATGGGGCCGGTCGGGCCGGTGTCGCCGATCCAGAACCGGGCGTAGGACCGGTGCGGCTCGCCGGGGGGCCAGGGCGGGCCAGGTGGGCGCGGATGGCCCGGCGTCCACGGCGGCGCTGCGGGGTGGACCGCGGGCGCCTGGGCAGCGCCGAGGGCGCCGCTGCTCGCGTCCTCCTTCTGGCTCGAGCAGGCGGGGGCGAGGCAGGCGAGGAGCAGCGCGAATCCGGCGATCGGGCGCGCGAGCGTCATGGCGTTCCTCCTGGGAGGGCGCGCGCATCATGCCGCAGCGCGCGCGGCACCTCCCATGGCCCGTATGGGCTTCCCCCTCCGGGGCACACGGCCGCGGGGCCGGGCGCCCGGCCGGCCGGGGCTATGATGGCGGCGTGGCGCTCTTCTCCAGGCGGCTTCCGCACGTCGTCACCCGCGGCGACCTGGCCGTCCTGGTGGCTCCCACCTACGCCGTCGCCCTCTCGGTGGACGAGGAGGAGGCGCTGGAGCGGCTGCGCCGCGCCCTGGAGCGCCCGGAGGTGGCCGACGACCTCTACCGCGGCCTCTCGGCGGCGCTGGCGGAAGCGAAGGGCCCGCGCACCAGCGAGGATGCCCTGGTCGACAAGCTCTCGGCCGGGGTCCAGTCGCGCCGGGCGCGGGTGAGGCCGGCGCCCTCCACCCCCGCGCTCTCGGCGGTCCTGGTCCGCCTGAACCTCGAGATCGGGCTCGCCCCCGAGCCCATGCGGGCCACGCTCGCCGCCGGCAAGGGCCGGGCACTCCTGGAGGAGGGGCTGCGCCAGCTGGGGGCCCACCTGGTGAAGGAGCTGCTCAAGTAGGAAGGCGGCAGCGCCCCAGCTCGATGCCGGCTGGGCCCCACGAGCGCTGAATCAGCCCCCCTGGCGGTACAGCAGGAAGGCCGACTCCATGCGCCCCGACTGCTCGCCCGTGAAGAGGTGCATGCAGTCGTCCTCGGTGTAGTCCATGAAGTTGAAGATCGGGTCGAGGCCCGGGTAGCGGTCCCTGGTGCAGGTGTCGCGCCCCACCGGGCAGCCGAAGGCCGGGGAGCGCTCGGCCGGCGTGTCGTCCACGTAGTCGTTGTTCGGCGTGCAGCCGTTCTGGAAGGTGTGGTACAGGCCGAGCCAGTGGCCCACCTCGTGGGTGGCGGTGTCGCCCTGGTCGTAGACGCGCGGCGGGCAGCATCCGCCGCCCGGCAGCGACGCGAAGTAGACGACCACGCCGTCCTGCTCCGGCTGCGACTTGTAGCTGCTCGGGAAGGTGGCCCAGCCGAGGTAGCCGCCGCCGGCCGTGGTGTAGACGTTGAGCGTCTCCGGGCCGCCGACCCGGAGCGACTCCTTGGCCCGGCGCTCGGCCTGGCTCTGGATCCCCATGTAGAACCACTCGGCGTTGGTGGTTCGCGTGATTCCCTCGAGGACGAAGCGGAACGGCGTCTGGGCCCCGCCGGTCCTGCCGGCGTAGGACTCGTTCAGCACCCGCACCTGCTCCCGGATCATCGTGTCCGGGACGTCCCCGTTCTCGAGGCCCGGGCCCAGGTTGATGACGTGGAACCACACCGGGACGTCGATGGTCGCCAGCCCTCCACCTCCTCGCGCCTGGAACTGGCGGATGTCGAAGTCCGCCTGGGTCATCTCGCGTTCGTCGAGCGAGGCCGTACCACACCGGTCGCGACCGCTGGCCGCGAATGCCGGGGACCAGGAGCCGAGCGCCACCGCGAGGCCAAACGTCCTGAGCCAGCCGTGCCTCATGTCCGTACCCCCTGAGCGGCGCGAGGGCGGGGCCCCGGCCGCTCGCTTCGTCGTGGCCATGGAGGCTCGTCCTTCCGAGGTGCGCCTGTCAACTTGGAGGCCCACCTCCGGACGGGGTGGGTCGGCACTCCCTACCACCGGCGCGGATCGGGCGCGCCGCGTCCCCATCAGGCACCCGCGCCCTGCGCTGCCGGCCCGGCCTGCTGGCGCGGCGCCGCGCCGTGCGCGGCCAGATAGGCCACGCACCCGTCCAGGGTGCGGATGAGCGGGTAGTCGGCCTCGGGGACCTCGACCCCCAGGCGCTCGGAGAGGCCCACCACGAAGCGCAGCACGTCCATGGAGTCGATGTCCAGCTCCTCGCGCAGGTCGGCGTCCGGCCTCACCCGGGCGAGGTCCACCTCGGGGGCGATCCCGCCCAGGATCGACAGCACCACCTCGCGGATCTCGGCGGCGTTCATAGGGCCTCCGGAGCCTGCAGCAGCCGATCGACGACCGCGAGGAACTGCGCCCCGCGGATCCCGTCGCTCACCCGGTGGTCGGCGGCGAGCGTGACCGTCACCACCGGCCGCACCCCGAGCATCCCTCCCGCGGCCCAGGGGCGCTCCTGCACCCGCCCGAACCCCACCAGCGCCACCTGCGGCGGATAGATGACCCCGTACACCTCGCCCACCCCCATGTCGCCGAGGCTGGTCACGGTGAGGGTCCCGTCGGAGAGCTCCGAGCTGCGCAGGCCGCCGCGGCGGGTCCGCGCCACGAGGTCGTTCAGCCCGCGCATGACCGCGGAGAGGTCCAGGCGATCCACGTCGTGCAGGGCCGGGGCGATGAGGCCGCCCAGCCGCAGCGAGATGGCCACCCCCAGGTGCACCGAGCCGGCCGGCCGGAAGGCGCCGTCCACGAAGAAGCCGTTCATCTCCGGCACCTCGCGCGCCGCCCGGGCCACCGCCTTGAGGAGCAGCGCCACCGGGAGCAGGCGCTCGGTCACCGGCCGGCGCTCGTTCTCCCTGGCGAGCCAGGCGAGGGCGCGGGAGAGGTCGACGTCCAGGGCCAGGTAGTAGTGCGGGATCTCCCGCTTGGAGCGGGCCATGGCGGCGGCGATGGCCTGGCGCATCCCGGGGGCGGCCGCCCCCGCGACGGGCGCGGCCCGCGCCGAGGTGGGCGCGGCGGCCGCCGCCTTCCCGGCCGCGGCCTCGACGTCGGCCAGCGTCACCGCGCCGTCGGGGCCGGTGCCCGCGACCGACGAGAGGTCCACCCCGAGCTCGCGGGCCTTGGCCCGGGCCGCCGGCGAGGCGCGCGCCTGGCCCGATCCCATGGCCGCGGGCGGCGCGGCCGCGGCTGGCCTCGGCGCCTCCACCTCGCGGCGCGGCGCCGGGACGGCCGGCGGCGGCCCGGCCCCCGGGGCGGCCGCCTGGGCCGCGCCCCGGACCCGCGCCAGCACCGTGCCCACCGGGACCTTGGTCCCCGTCGGCACCAGGATCTCCGCCACCACCCCGTCCTCCCAGATCTCGACCTCGATGGCCCCCTTGTCGGTGTCCACCACCGCCACGACGTCGCCGCGCTTCACCGCCTGGCCGGGCGCGACCTTCCACTCCACCAGCGTCCCGGCCTCCATGTCGGCGCCGAGCGAGGGCATGAGGAAGTCAGCCATGGCTCACCGTTCGCCGGGCCGCCTCGGCGATGGCGGCCGGCTGGGGCAGCGCCGCCTCCTCGAGGTGCCGCGGGTAGGGGATGGGTACCTCGGCGGAGCAGACCCGCTCCACCGGGGCGTCGAGGTCGTAGAAGGCGCCCTCCGCGATCCGGGCCGCGACCTCCGCCGAGAGGCTCCCGGTGCGCCAGCCCTCGTCCACCACCACGGCGCGGCGCGTCCGTCGCACCGACTCGAGGATGGTGGCGGTGTCGAGCGGGCGCAGCACCCTGAGGTCGACCACCTCGGCCGCGAGCCCGTCCCCGGCCAGGGCCTCGGCCGCCAGGAGCGCCTTGCCCACCGTGCCGCCGTAGGCCACGATCGTGACGTCGCGCCCCGGGCGGCGCACCGCGGCGCGCGCGATGTCCACCGCGCCGGCCCCGTCGGCGAGCTCGCCCTCCAGCCCGTAGAGCACCGCGTGCTCGAAGATGACCACCGGGTCGGGATCCTGCAGCGCGGTCCAGAGCATGCCCCGCGCGTCCTCGAGGGTGGCCGGGGCCACCACCGTCAGCCCGGGGACGTGCGCATACCAGCCCTCCAGGCTGTGCGAGTGCTGGGCCGCCACCTGGCGGCCGGCCCCGGTGGCCATGCGGATCACCAGCGGCACCGAGACCTGCCCGCCCGACATGTGGCGCAGCGTGGCGGCGTTGTTCACGATCTGGTCGAGGCACAGCAGGCTGAAGTTCACGGTCATCACCTCGACGATGGGGCGCATCCCGGCCATGGCCGCGCCGATGCCGGCCCCCACGAAGGCCGACTCGGAGAGGGGCGTGTCGCGGATGCGCTCCGGCCCGAACTCCTCCAGGAGGCCCTTGGTCACGGCGTAGGTCCCGCCGTAGCGCCCCACGTCCTCCCCCATGAGGAAGACCCGCGAGTCCCGGCGCAGGGCCTCGCGCAGGGCGGCGCGCACCGCCTCCCGGTAGGTGGTCTTCACGTGCCCTCCTTCCCGGCCGGCGGCGCCACCACGTCGCGCAGCAGGTCCTCCACCGGCTCCCAGGGCGAGGCCTCGGCGAAGGCCACCGCCTCCTCGATCTCCGCCGCCGCCGCGGCCTCGATGGCCGGCAGGTCCTCGGGGCGGAGCAGCCCGGCCTCGGACATGACCCGCTGCAGCGCCGGGATG
>DASRTO010000450.1:0-4279 GCA_035655915.1 Anaeromyxobacteraceae bacterium | reverse complement strand
TGAGGGCGGCGCGGTGAGGCGGCGCCTGGTCGCCGCGGCGGCGCTGTGCCTGGCCGCCCCGCCGGCCGCGGCCTGGGTGCGCTCGGCCACCACCTCCGGCCTGTGCCTGTGGTGGTCCACCCGCCAGGTGCACTACGCCGTGAACGACTTCTCGGCCCATCCGGCCGCGAGCGTCTGCAGCAACTCGCCCTCACCGCCCGGCGGCGCCGCGGCCGCCATGGAGGCGGTGAGGACGAGCTTCACCACCTGGACCGGCGCCGGCGGATGCACGAATCTGGAGACGGTCGAGGACGGGACGACCCCCTCCACCGCCACCGGCCTCGACTGCCAGAACCTGGTGGTGTTCCGGCGCGGGCTGTGCGGCGACCTCGTCCCCCCGGGCGACCCGTGCCGGTTGTGGGACGTGAACGGCTCCTCGACGCTGAACTGCGCCGACCGCTACAACTGCTGGGACGCCGACGACCCGTCCCACGCCAGCGACCGCGTCATCGCCCTCACCACGGTGAGCTACGTGGCCAGCACCGGGGAGATCGTGGACGCGGACATGGAGCTGAACGCCTGGGGCGGCAGCGGCCCCTCCCCGCCGGGCTACTACTTCACCTGTGTCGACGGGACCGTCTGCGACCCGAGGTTCCCGCCCCAGACCGGCTGCGTCAGCACTGACGTCCAGGACGTGGTGACCCACGAGGCCGGACACGTGCTGGGGCTGGCCCACTCGCCCGACCCCACGGCCACCATGTTCGCCTCGGCGCCGCTGAGCGAGATCTCCAAGCGGACGCTGGCCCCCGACGACGTGAGCGGCATCTGCTCCATCTACCCGGCCGGATTGCCGACCAACACCGGCCCGCAGCCCGGCGTCTGCAACGGCTCGGGCCAGATGGCGCTGCGCGCGTCGTCCACCTGCGAGCAGCCCTCTACCGGCTGCGGCTGCGGGACCACCGGAGCGGAGGCCTGGCTGGGGCTGGCGCTCCTGGTGCTGCTGTGGCGCCGGCCCTCACCCTCCAGGGCGTCCGTGTGAGCCAGGGCGCCCTCTCCCCCCGGGAGAGGGCGTGCGGAAACCAGGGGCCCCTCGCCAGGTGAGGGCGGCCCTCCTTGCCGAGCCCTACGGCGCGTAGGGCGGGCCCTTGCGGCCCGCCGCCGGATCCGCGCGCGGCCATCAATACACCACGGCGCCGGCGTAGCCGACCACCGACTCCTCATCGCCGCTCGCCTCGGCGCTGTTGCCGTAGCGCACCAGCTCGGCCTCGCGCGCCCCCAGCTCCAGGGCCGCCACCAGCATGACCGTGGCCGGCACGTAGCCGCACATGCTGATGTCCTCGCGCCGAACCACCTCGTGGAGCCCCTGGGGGTCGAGGGCCAGGAGGCGCCCCAGCGCCCGCATGTCCTTCTCGCGGGCGAGGCGGGCGGGGAGGTAGTGGCTCATGTCGCTCGAGGCCACCAGCAGCGCCGGGCGACGGCGGACCGCCTCCGCCATTGCCTTGCCCAGCGCCTCGCATCGGGCGAAGGAGAGCGGGCCCAGGCACAGGGCGGCGATGGCCACCTCCGGCCGGCGCAGCTGCAGGAAGGGCAGCTGCACTTCCAGGGCGTGCTCGAAGCGGTGCGCCTCCCGGTCCGCGACCGCCAGGTCGCTCGCCAGCAGGGCCGAGGTAAGCGGCTGATCCAGCGGTACCCGCCCCAGGGGGGTCAGCCAGGCCCCGTCCGGCCACACCGAGATGGCGGCGCCCCGGCCGGTGTGGTTGGGGCACATCACCACGGCCCGCTCGGGGACGTCGACGCGGGCGTAGGTCGCCCCGGCGACCTTCCCGGAGTACACGTAACCCGCGTGGGGGGCGAGGACGCCCGTGACGGGGCGCGGCGGCTCGGGGGTGGCGCGGCCGCCCGGACGCTCGGCCAGCAGCCCGGCCACCTCGTCGGCGAGCCGCTCCTTCCTGGCCGGGTAGAAACGCCCGGCGACCGCGGGTTCGCGATCCATGCCGGCCTGGAGTATAAGCACTCGGGGATGGGAAAGAAGAAGTCGGTCCTCATCGTCGACGACTCCCAGGCGCTCCTGGAGGCCCTGACCGGGGCCTTCGAGGAGGCCGGCTACGACGTCTCCACCGCCGTCGACGGCGAGGAGGTCTTCCGCAAGATGGCCCAGGCCGATCCCGACGCCCTGCTCCTCGACATCTACATGCCGAAGATCAACGGCGCCGACGTGTGCCGGCTGGTGAAGGCCCACCCCCACTGGAAGAAGACCTACCTGGTCCTCATGAGCGCCCGGGTTTCCGACCAGGAGATGGGGATGTACCGGCGCATCGGCGCCGACGAGGTGCTGCGCAAGCCCTTCGCCCCCGAGGCCGCCGTGGCGGTGGTCGAGAAGGCCATCGGCCCGGCCGACGAGGAGGACTGACGCCGGCGGGGGACGAGCCCCGCCCTACGCCCGCGGGGCGAGCGCAGGCCCAGCCGGATGAGGCTGGGCCGGAGCGAGCGGGGGACCGGGGGAGCATCATCCCCCCGGTACGACGACGACGAGCCCCCCTACGGGCAGAGCGAGGTGCCGCTCGAGCCGACCCTGAAGGCGATGGTCCCGGACTTCAGGATGGTCGGGCCGGGGTTCCAGATCTGGAGCGTGTAGCTGTCCGGGATGGCCGCCGACGAATCGAAGCTCACGGTGATGGTGGTCGGGCTCACCACGGTCACGCCGGGCACCACGTAGTCCGGCACGCTCGCCGAGGCGGCGTGCGCCGCCGAGCCGCCGTTCCCGCCGGCGTCTGGCTTCGCGAAGTTGGTTCCGGTGAGCGTGACGGCGGTCGGTGTGGGCCCCTGGTTCACGCAGGCGGGGCTGGCCGACAACAGCGCTGGGGTCCCCGGGGTGGCGGTGAAGCCCAGCGAGTTCGACGGCTGGGCGCCGGCGTTGACCACCGCGACCGCGTAGGTCCCGGCGTCCCAGCCGGACAGGGACAGCCCGGACACGGTGAGCGTGGTCCCCGACACGGTCGGGGTGAGGTCCAGGCTGCACGGCGCGGTGGGGCACCCGAGCGTCGGCGAGGCCAGGTGCACGGTGATGGCGCCGCCCGGATCGAGGTTGGTGGCGGTGAGCGTCAAGGTCGGCGTCTGGCCCTGCTGGGCGCTCACCGGCGAGATGGACGAGAGGATGGCCACGTTGGAGAGGACGCGCACCGCCAGGGGGCCGGAGGCGCCGGTGGCGTTGGAGACGCGCACCAGCCAGGAACCCTCCTGGCCGAAGGTGTAAGCGGCGCTGGCCTGGGTGGGCGGGGTCACGGTGGTGGCGGCGATGGGCGTGAACGTGCCGGCGCCCGGAGCCTGGACCTCGATCTTCGTGGAGGCGTCGAAGTTGGTGCCGGTGGCCTGCAGGGTCACCGTCGCGCCCTGGCGGGCCGAGGTGGGGGAGATGGCCGTCAGGGTGGGTGCCGCCGGGGTGACGGTGAAGGTGAGAGAGCCGCTTCCCGGGGTGGTGCCGTTGCGCACCGTCACGGTGTAGGTGCCGGGGGCCGCGCCGCGCAGGTCGATGGGCTGGGCGTTGAGGCGGGTGCCGGAGACGAAGCTGGTGACGATGGCCGTGCCGTTGAAGGTGCTCGACCCGTCCAGCAGCACCTCGCTCGACTGGTCGAAGCCGCTGCCGTCGGCGGTGAGGGCGATCTGCTGGCCGGCCTGGGCGGCGGTGGGGCTGATGGCCGTCAGCGTGGGGGTGGCGGTGAGGACCGTGAAGGTGAGCGGGTTGGAGCGGGCCACGCCGCCGTTCACCACGGTGAGGTCGTAGGCGCCGGGGTGCACCAGGCGCATGTCGAGCTGGCACTGGAGCTGGCCGCCCGAGGGCGTGGAGACGAGCCCGATCTCGGCGAACCCGGCGGCGGCCAGACGGCACTGGCTCCCGGAGACGAGCCCGGTCCCGGTCACGGTCAGGGTCACCCTCACCTCCGTGGACGAGCCCACCGCGGTGGTGGCGGCGGTGCCGCCGGCCGGGACGCAGGAGGCGCCGGTGCAGGCGAAGCTGGTCAGCGACGGCGCCGCCAGGGTGACGTCGAAGCCGGCGCCGTTGGAGATGACGCGGTCGGGGTTCACCACCCGGATCTCGGCCGCGCCCGGGGAGGCGGAGGTGAGGTCGAGCGAGGCGGAGAGGTGGCCGGAGTCGGTCACGGTGGCGGCCACCGCCTGGGCCCCGGCGCCGAGCACCACCACCTGGGCGCCCGTCTGGAAGCGCTGCCCGGTGACGCTCACGGTCTGGGAGGCGCCGGCGGCGGCCGAGGTGGGGTTCACCGCCGAGACGTAGGGCGCCACG
>DASRTO010000449.1:0-2313 GCA_035655915.1 Anaeromyxobacteraceae bacterium | reverse complement strand
TGCCCCCGCCGCCGAGGCCCCGCGGGCGGAGACACCCTCCGGGCCGGCGCCGGCCGCCAACGCGGCCCAGGTCCACTCGCTCGTCGAGGCGTTCTCGCCCGACCCGCGGTTCCACCGTTGGCTGCTGGAGAACGACCTGGTACGGCGCTGGGTCGTGGTCACCGACAACCTCGCCGAGGGGGTGTCGCCGCGCCGCCAGCTCGGGTTTCTCGCCCCCTCCCGCCCGTTCTCGGTGGAGCGGCGGGGAGGGAGGGAGGTCATCGCCCCGGCCTCGTACCGGCGCTACGACGACTTCGCCGACGTGGTGGCCTCGGTGGACGCGCAGGCCGTGGCCAGGGCCTATCGCGTGCTGCACCCGGTCCTGGAGGCCGCCTACCGGGCGCTGGGCTACCCGGACGCCTCGCTGGACCAGGTCACCGCCAAGGCGCTGCGCCGCATCGAGGCGGCGCCGGTCCTGCCCGGCGACGTCGAGGTCGTGGCCGACGGAACCGTCTACGTCTTCGCCGACGCCAGGCTGGAGCGCTTCCGGGCCGTGGAGAAGCACCTCCTGCGCATGGGCCCGAGAAACACGCGCCTGCTGCAGGCCAAGGCCCGGGACATCCTGCTGGCGCTGGGGCTGCGGCCCACCCCGGAAGGCGGAGCGTCCGGGCCCCGGTGAGCCGCCGCGCTCAACGCGGAGCCGGACCGGGGGGCCGCTGGCCCTGCGCCCCGGCCGTACCGGCGCCGCCCGGAACCCGAGCCGGCCGGCCGGCCGACCACGCGCCGAGCCCCACCAGGCCCCCCCAGGCCACGCCGTGCGGCAGCGCGTACCAGGGGCTCCCGACCTCGAAGGCGATCCAGAACGGCAGCGAGCCCAGGACGCCGGCGGCGACGCCGACGGCGAGGTGGACTCCGGGGCGCCGGGCCCCGAGCTGGCGGAGCGCGCCCCAGCCCAGGAAGGCCAGCGCCGCCACCGAGCCGAACTCAAGGAACGGCGTGAGCAGCAGGCCGGGCCAGGCCGGGTCGGGCATCACGTTCAGCCCGACCGCCATGGCCCAGTCACTTCTGGCCGGTGAGGGCCTTCACGTCCATGAGCTGCTTGATCTGCTCCTCGGTGAGCAGCTTCTTCTCGCGGACCAGCTCCAGCACGCCCTTGTTGGTCTTCATGGCCTCGGCCGCCAGCTGGGTGGTCTTCTCGTAGCCCAGCACCGGGTTCAGGGCGGTGACGATGCCGACGCTGCGCTCGAAGTGCTCCTGGTTGACCTTCCGGTTGGCGACGATGCCGTCCACGCACCTCGTCCGGAAGAAGGGCAGCCCGTGGAGGAGCAGGCGCTGCGATTCCAGCACCGACAGGGCCGCCAGCGGCTCGTAGGCGTTGAGCTGGAGCACGCCCGACATGGCGGCCAGGCCCACCGCCACGTCGTTGCCCATGACCTTGAAGGAGATGCTGTTCATGAGCTCGGGAGCGACCGGGTTCACCTTGCCGGGCATGATCGACGAGCCCGGCTGCAGGGCCGGCAGCGAGATCTCGAAGATGCCGGTGCGCGGCCCGGAGGAGAGGAACTGCAGGTCGTTGCTCACCTTCACCAGCTTGGCGGCCAGGCCCCTGAGCGCCGACGAGTACTCGGCGAAGGCGTGCAGGTCGGAGGTGGCGGCGATGAGGTTCCTCGCCAGCACGATCTTCTTCCCGGTGAGCTGGGCGAGGTGCCCGGCGCACTTCTCGGCGTACCCCTTGTGGGCGTTGAGGCCCGTCCCGATGGCGGTGGCGCCCATGTTGACGACGTAGAGCGCCTCCTCGGCCCGGCGCAGCGCCGCCGCCTCGACCTCCAGGGCGTCGGCGAAGGCCGTGAACTCCTGGCCGAGCGTCATGGGCACCGCGTCCTGCCACTCGGTGCGCCCCATCTTGACGACGTCGGCGAACTCCACGCCCTTGGCGCGGAACGACTTCACCAGCGCCTCCACCTCGGGCAGCAGTTTCTGGTTGTAGAGGACGATCGCCACCTTGAGCGCGGTCGGGTAGAAGTCGTTGGTCGACTGGCCCATGTTCAGGTCGTCGTGGGGCTCCAGCTTGTCGTAGCGCCCCCTGGGCAGGCCCATGGCCTCCAGTCCCAGGTTGGCCAGGACCTCGTTGGCGGCCATGTTGGTCGAGGTGCCGGCCCCGCCCTGGTACATGTCCACCTGGAACTGGTCGTGGTGCTTCCCGTCCATGACCGCCTTGCAGGCCTTCTCGATGGCCTCGAGCTTCTGCTTGGGGAGCGCGCCCACGTCGGCGTTGGCGCGGGCGGCGGCCAGCTTCACCAGCGCCAGGGCCTTCACCAGCTCCGGGTAGTCCCT
>DASRTO010000448.1:0-11952 GCA_035655915.1 Anaeromyxobacteraceae bacterium | reverse complement strand
GCCGAGGGCAGGGAGGCGATCCGGAGGCGGGTGCGCATGCGCCGCATGGTGTCAGGGCCCCCCGCGCCGGTCGAGCGAATTTGAGCCTCGCCGGGGCCGGGCGTTGCGGAGGCGGCGGCCGGCGCGTAAGAGTCGCGCCATGGCCGGCTTCGACGTCCACGTCCGCGACGCCATCGCCGACGTGCCGGCGTCCGAGTGGGACCGGCTCTGGGCCCACGAGCCGGCCCGGGCCACCCCGTTCCTGCAGCACGCCTGGCTCGACGCCCTGGAGCGGTCGGGGGCGGTGACCGCCGGCACCGGCTGGGTGCCGCGGCACGTGACGCTGCGGCGCGCCGGCCGGCTCGTGGCCGCGGCGCCGGCCTACGCCCGTTCGGACTCCGACGGCGACTTCGGGCGGGACTGGGCCTGGGCCGAGGCGGCGGCGCGGGCCGGCATCCCCTACTACCCGAAGCTGGTGCTGGGGGTCCCCTTCACGCCCGCGACCGGCCGCCGGGTGCTGGTGGCCGAGGGGGAGGACCGCGAGGCGGCGGTGCGGGCGGTGGTGGCCGCGGCCCGGGCGGTCTGCGAGGAGGAGGGGATCCACTCGCTGCACGTGCTGTTCCCGGCGGCCGACGAGGCGCCGGCCCTCGAGGCGGCCGGCCTGGCCCTGCGGGTGGACTTCCAGTATCACTGGGTGAACGAGGGCTACCGCTCCTTCGACGACTTCCTCTCCCGTTTCCCCTCCAAGCGCCGCACCGCCATCCGGCGCGAGCGGGCCGAGCCCGGGCGGCAGGGGATCGCCGTGCGCACCGTGCGGGGCGACGAGCTGGGAGCCGACCCTGTCGGCTGGGCACGGGAGGTGGCCTCGCTCCACCGCGCCAGCGTGGAGCGCATGGCCTGGGGGCGCCGCTTCGTGGACCGCGCCTTCTACGAGCGGGTCTTCCGGACCATGCCGGGGAGCCTGGAGGTGGTGGAGGCGAGGCGCGGCGGTCGGCTGGTGGCCATGGCCTTCAACGCCGCCTCGACCGAGCGCCTCTACGGCCGCTACTGGGGCTGCCGCGAGGAGCACCGCTTCCTGCACTTCAACGTCTGCTTCTACCACTCAGTGGAGGACGCCATCGGGCGCGGGCTCCAGGCCTTCGAGCCCGGCGCCGGCGGCGAGCACAAGCTCTCGCGCGGCTTCGAGCCCGCCGAGACCTGGAGCGCCCACGCCTTCCTGGATTCCCGGCTCGACGTCCCGGTGCGCCGCCACCTGGAGGCGGAACGGCGCGAGCGGGGGCGGGCGCTGCTGCGCTGGCGCCAGGCGGCGCCGGTGCTCCGGCCGCTCGGCGCGGGGTAGGGAGGCGGAGCCGGCGCGGCGCCACCTCGGCGGGGCACCCGGTCGCCGGGGCCGCATCCGGCTCAGCCCCGCGCCCTGGCCCAGGTGAGGGTGATCTCGCGCTTCCACACCGCGCCGCCGTGGGCCGCGGCGAGGCGGCGGGCCTCGTCCAGCACGGCCGCCAGGTGGTCCGGGGCGACGGCCGGGCCGAGGGAGCCCTGGGAGCGCAGCACGGCGTCGAGGCGGCCGGGGCCGAGCTTCTCCTCGTGGCGGAAGCGCTCGGCGACCAGCGGGCGGCAGCCGGCCTCGGCGAAGAGCTGGGTGAGGCGGCCGCCGGGGGCCTGACGGGCCTTGCCGTTGGCGCCGGTCACCAGCCGCGAGAGGGCGTCCAGGAACGGCGTCGAGGCGAGGCGCGGCTCCACCACCGCCAGCACGCCCCCGCGGCCGAGCAGGCGGCCCGCCTCGCGGCCGGTCCGCTCCGGGTCCACCCACTGCAGGACGTCGGCCAGCACCACCAGGCCGCAGCTCCGCTCGGGGAGGCCGGTCTCCTCGGCGGCGGCCTCCACCGGCACCACCGCGCTCTGGCCCGCCTGGGAGGCGAGCACCCGCAGCATCTCCCTGGCCGGCTCCACCGCCAGCACGCAGGCGCCGCGGCGCGCCAGCGGCAGCGCCAGGTGCCCGGCGCCGGCGCCCAGGTCGGCGATACGGCAGCCGGTCCCGCCGCCGAGGTGGAAGAGGCGCTCCACCAGCTCGGGCGGGTAGCCGGGGCGCTGCGCGTAGTCGTCGGCCAGCCGGTTGAAGACCCAGCGCTCCTCTTCGGCGACGCGGACGGCCCGGCGGCTCATGCCCATGTGAAGATCTACCACCGCCGGGAGGGAGATGTTCTTGCTTTCGGTCAGGGCGGAAGCACGGGCGACCCCGTCGGGATTCGGGTAGGTTTCGGGCGTGTCCGGCCCGGTCGTCTCCGTCAGGGGAGTGTCGAAGCGCTTCGGGGGGCTCACCGCCCTCGAGCGGGTGGACCTCGACATCCGCCAGGCCGAGATCTTCGCCCTCCTGGGGCCGAACGGGGCCGGGAAGACCACGCTCATCAGCATCGTGGCCGGCCTCCTGCGCGCCAGCGAGGGCACGGCCAGCGTGCTGGGGCGGGACGTGGTGCGGGACTACCGCCTGACGCGCCGGGCGCTGGGGCTCGTGCCGCAGGAACTCAACTTCGACCCCTTCTTCACGGTGGAGGAGACCCTCCACATCCAGGCCGGGTACTTCGGGGTGCGCCTCTCGCCGGCGCGCCTGCACGAGATCCTCTCGGCGCTGGGCCTGCTCGAGAAGCGCCACGTCAACACCCGGGCCCTCTCCGGAGGCATGAAGCGCCGGCTGCTCATCGGCAAGGCGCTGGTCCACGAGCCGCGGGTGCTCTTCCTGGACGAGCCCACCGCCGGCGTAGACGTGGAGCTGCGGCAGCAGCTGTGGAGCTACGTGCGGCGGCTGCGGGCGGGAGGCACCACCATCGTGCTCACCACCCACTACCTCGACGAGGCCGAGGAGCTGGCCGACCGAGTGGGGGTCATCGACCGGGGACGGCTGCTCCTGGTGGAGGAGAAGGAGGCGCTCATGCACCGCTACGCCGGGCGAACCCTGCGCCTGTCGCTGCGGGCTCCGCTGGCCGAGGTGCCCGGACCGCTGCGGGCGCTCGGGGCGCGGCTGGAGGCGGGAGGGCGCGCGCTCTCGGTGACGGCGCCGCCGGGGTCCTCGTTCGGGCCGGTGCTGGCGGCGGCGGCCGCCGCCGGGCTGCCGGTGGACGACCTCGAGACCGCCCGCATGCGGCTGGAGGACGTCTTCGTCTCGCTGGTGCACTCGGGCGGGGAGCGGCAGGCGTGATCGGCCTCGGCCCCCGGACGCTCTTCCGCAAGGAGGTGCGCCGCTTCCTGCGCGTGCCGGGGCAAACCCTGCTCTCGCCGCTCGTCACCACCAGCCTCTACTTCGTGGTCTTCGGCTGGTCGCTGGGCTCGCGGCTCAGGGAGGTGGAGGGGGTGCCCTACGCCCGCTTCATCATGCCCGGCCTGGTGGCCCTGGGCGTGGTGACCAACGCCTACGCCAACAGCTCCTCCTCGCTCTTCGTCATGAAGCTGCAAGGGACGGTGGTGGACATCCTGGTCTCGCCGCTCGGCTACGGGGAGATCCTGGGCGCCTTCCTGGCGGCGGCGGCGCTGCGGGGGCTGATGGTGGGCGGGGTCATGTGGCTGGTGGCCGGGGCCTTCAGCGGCTTCGGATTGGCCCACCCGGTCTACGCCCTGGTCCTGGCGGTCATGGTGGCCACCGCCTTCGCGGCGCTGGGGTTCATCACCGCGGTGTGGGCCTCCTCGTTCGAGCAGGTGAACTTCTTCCCCACCTTCGTCATCACCCCGCTCACCTTCCTGGGCGGGGTGTTCTACTCGGTGCGGATGCTGCCGCCCGGGCTCCGGGCGGCCACCGTCGCCAACCCGGTCTTCTACATGGTGGACGGCCTGCGCTTCGGCATGCTGGGGATCTCCGACGCCTCGCCGCTGGTGGCGCTCGGCCTCGCCGCCACCCTGTGCGCCCTCTCGGTAGGCGCCGCCTGGGTCATGCTGCGAAGCGGCTACAAGCTGCGCGGCTGATCGGCATTCCGGCCGCGGCTGCGGTGTCCCGGCCGCTGGCGGCCAATTCGGGTATGGACTTTGCCCGCCGCTTGGTTATGCTACGTCGCCTTTTTTCGCGGCGTCCCGCTGCAACCGGAGGTCTTTCCATGCGTTTCGCGTCGATCCTGGCCGTGGTCCTGGCCCTGTCCGCCTGCAAGAAGTCCGAGCCGCCGGCTCCGCCGCCGCAGGCCCAGGGTGCCGCCCCGGTCGCTCAGCCCCCCGACATCAAGGGCAAGGTGGTCGAGCGCATCGATGCCGCTCCCTACAGCTACATCCGCCTCACCACCGCCAAGGGCGAGATCTGGGCCGCCGTGCCGCAGACCAACGTCGCGAACGGCACCGAGGTCACGGTGGAGGGGCCCATGCCGATGGACGGATGGGAGTCGAAGACCCTGAACCGCAAGTTCGAGAAGCTGGTCTTCGGGACCTTGGCGGGCCAGCCCAGGATGGGCGCCACCGGGGCTGGCCCGGCCGCCCAGCCGGCCATGCCGCCCGGGATGCCGCCCGGCGCCGCCGCCCCCGGATTGGCCGCCCAGCACGCCGCCGCGGCCTCCGGTCCCACCGACGTCGCGGTCGGCAAGGTGGAGAAGGCCACCGGCTCCGAGGCCCGCACAGTGGCCGAGGTCCACGCCCAGCGGGCACAACTCAAGGAGAAGAAGGTCACGGTGCGCGGCAAGGTGGTGAAGTTCACCGCCGGGATCATGGGGCGCAACTGGGTGCACCTGCGCGACGGCACCGGCGCCCAGGACAAGGGCACCAACGACCTCACCGTGACCACCGGAGACACCGCCGCAGTGGGCGACGTGGTGGTGGCGAAGGGCGTGGTCCGCATCGACAAGGACTTCGGCGCCGGGTACTCCTACCCGGTCATCGTCGAGGAGGCCATGCTGTCCAGGTAGGGCGGGGCTCGTCGTCATGCCGGGGGGATGAAGCCCCCCCGGTCCCCCCGCTCGCTCCGGCCCAGCCTCCTCCGGCTGGGCCTGCGCTCGCCCGCAATCCAGGGGGCTCGTCCCCGGCCGGTTTCCGCCGTGGCGCTCCCTCCACGCTGCACCAGCGGGGGACTGCACCTCGAGGCCGGCGGGCGCAGCGTCGACGGGCCCCTCCACCGAGCCCGGCTCGACTAAGGGCGCCGGTCCCGCGCAGGCAGGCGCGCTCAGCCGGTCGATGCGCTGCCACCCAGGTCGCGCCGACCTGTCTGCAACCTGGCCCGCCCGACCTCGCTGCCCCGATGGCGTGAGGGAAGAGCGCCCCCGTGGCAGTCTTCCGGCGTCGTTTCGGGCGGATACCGATTCGATTCGCGCCAGGCTTGCAACCGGCCGTGGGAAGGTTAGATTCTGTTATCTGGACCTATCCAGTCCAGTTAGGCTCCAACGTCACGGAAGGGCAGACGAGGCGGCAGGCGCGATGATCCGGATGAGCAAGCTCACCGACTACGGGATCGTGCTCCTTACCCACATGGCCATGGGGCCGGCGGGCCGGGTCCACACCGCCCAGGACCTGGCCGAGGCCTCGCAGGTGCCGCTACCCACCGCCAGCAAGATCCTGAAGCAGCTGGCCCGGGCGGGGCTCCTGGTCTCCCAGCGGGGCCGCAAGGGAGGCTACCTCCTGGCCCGCTCGGCGGACGACGTCTCGGTGGCCGACGTCATCAACGCCATCGAGGGGCCCATCGGGATCACCGAGTGCGGCACGGAGGTGGCGGGCGCCTGCAGCCTGGAGGCCATCTGCGCGGCGAGGAGCCGCTGGGGCCCCATCAGCCGCGCCATCGCCCAGGCCCTGCGCGGGGTGCGGCTCTCCGCCATGCGGCCCGGTCCGGCCGTTCCCGCGGGCGCCGCGGACACTGGAGCGACCCCATGACCGAGCAGCTCCGCGAGCTCACCGAGCAGAAGTACAAGTACGGCTTCGTCACCGAGATCGAGGAGGACCGGGTCCCCAAGGGCCTGTCCGAGGAGATCATCCGCCTCATCTCCCGCAAGAAGGGCGAGCCCGAGTTCATGCTGGAGTGGCGCCTCAAGGCCTACCGGCACTGGCTGAGCATGGTGGAGCCCAGGTGGCCCAACGTGAAGTACCCGCCCATCGACTACCAGGACATCGTGTACTACGCCGCGCCGAAGCCGAAGAAGCAGCTCGCCTCCATGGAGGAGGTGGACCCGGAGCTGCGGAGCGCCTTCGAGAAGCTCGGCATCCCGCTGGTGGAGCAGCAGCGGCTGGCGGGGGTGGCGGTGGACGCGGTCTTCGACTCGGTCTCGGTGGCGACGACCTTCAAGAAGAAGCTCTCGGAGATGGGCGTCATCTTCTGCTCCTTCTCCGAGGCGGTGAAGGAGCACCCGGCCCTGGTGGAGAAGTACCTCGGCTCGGTGGTGCCCTACACAGACAACTTCTTCGCGACCCTGAACAGCGCCGTCTTCTCCGACGGCAGCTTCGCCTACGTCCCCCGGGGCGTGCGCTGCCCCATGGAGCTCTCGACGTACTTCCGCATCAACGCCCAGGACACCGGCCAGTTCGAGCGCACCCTCATCGTGGCCGACGAGGGGTCGTACGTCTCCTACCTGGAGGGCTGCACCGCCCCCATCCGCGACAAGAACCAGCTGCACGCGGCGGTGGTGGAGCTGGTGGCCCTCGACGGCGCCGAGATCAAGTACTCCACGGTCCAGAACTGGTACCCCGGCGACGCCCAGGGGCGGGGCGGCATCTACAACTTCGTCACCAAGCGCGGCAAGGCAGGGCGCCGCTCCAAGATCAGCTGGACCCAGGTGGAGACCGGCTCGGCCATCACCTGGAAGTACCCCTCGGTGATCCTGCAAGGCGACGACTCGGTGGGCGAGTTCTACTCGGTGGCCCTCACCAACCACCGCCAGCAGGCCGACACCGGCACCAAGATGATCCACATCGGGAAGAACACCCGCTCCACCATCGTCTCCAAGGGCATCAGCGCCGGGCGCGGCCAGAACACCTACCGCGGCCTGGTGAAGGTTCTCCGGGGGGCCACCGGGGCCCGTAACTACTCGCAGTGCGACTCGCTCCTCATCGGCGACCGCTGCGGGGCCCACACCTTCCCCTACATCGAGGTGAAGAACCCCACCGCCCGGGTGGAGCACGAGGCCACCACCTCGAAGATCAGCGAGGACCAGCTCTTCTACTGCCGCCAGCGCGGCATCAAGGAGGAGGACGCGGTCTCGATGATCGTGAACGGATTCGCGCGGCAGGTGCTCAAGGAGCTGCCCATGGAGTTCGCGGTGGAAGCGCAGAAGCTGCTCGGCATGAGCCTCGAAGGAGCCGTGGGATGACCATGCCGAGCAGCTTCGGAGCGTTCCGATCGACGCGCAGAAGCGGAAGGCATGAGCCTCGAGGGAGCCGTCGGATGACCATGAGCCTCGAGGGGGCGCTCGGATGAACGGAGGGGAGCATCGGATGAACGGCGACGGGACTGCCACGGCGGGGGCCGAACCGCTCCTCGCCGTCGAGGGGCTCAAGGCCTCCATTGGCGACAAGCCCATCCTGAAGGGGGTGGACCTGTCGCTGCGCCGCGGCGAGGTGCACGCCATCATGGGGCCCAACGGCTCGGGGAAGAGCACGCTGGCCCAGGTGCTGGCCGGCCGCGACACCTTCACGGTGACCGGCGGCGCGGTGCGCTACCGGGGCGGGGACCTCCTGGCCCTCTCGCCCGAGGAGCGGGCGGTCCAGGGCATCTTCCTGGGCTTCCAGTACCCGGTGGAGATCCCCGGCGTGGGCAACCTCTACTTCCTCCGCACCGCCCTGAACGCCGTCCGCCGGGCGCGCGGCGAGGAGGAGCTCGACGCCATGGACTTCCTGGCCCTGGCCAAGGAGCGGATGAAGCTGGTGCAGATGGACCCGGCCTTCATGAACCGCTCGGTGAACGAGGGGTTCTCCGGCGGCGAGAAGAAGCGCAACGAGATCCTGCAGATGGCGGTGCTGGAGCCGACCCTGGCCATCCTGGACGAGACCGACTCGGGGCTCGACATCGACGCCCTGCGGGTGGTGGCGGGGGGCATCAACGCCTCGCGCTCGCCGGACCGGGCCATCCTGCTCGTGACCCATTACCAGCGCCTGCTGGAGCACGTGGTGCCCGACCACGTCCACGTCATGGCCGGCGGGCGCATCGTCCTCTCCGGCGGGCGCGAGCTGGCCCTGGAGCTGGAGAAGAAGGGCTACGCCTGGATCGACGACCAGGCGGGGGACGCCTTCGCCGAGGCGCGGGTGTCGCCGTGAGCGGGGCCGCCCCGAGCGCCGCCGCCGAGGCCCTGGCCCGGATCGCCGGGAGGGCCGCCCCGGGACCGGACTTCCTGGCGGCATTGCGCCGCGCCGGGCGGGAGCGGTTCGCGGCCCTGGGGCTCCCCACCACACGCCTGGAGGACTGGCGCTACACCAGCCTCAAGGAGATCCTGCCGCTGGACTTCGCCGCGGCCGACCCGGAGGCCCCGCTCTCGGCCGAGGCGCTGCTGCGCCTGGCCGGCCCGCCGGCGGGGCCGCGCCTCGTCTTCGTGAACGGTCGCTATCGCGGGGCGCTCTCCAGTCCCTCCGGGCTGCCGCCGGGCGCCTTCGCCGGGAGCCTGGCCCGGGCGCTCCGCGAGCGGCCCGGCGAGGTCGAGCCGTACCTGGGCCGCCTGGCGGCCTTCCAGGACCACGCCCTGGCCGCCCTGAACACCGCCGCCTTCGAGGACGGCGCGGCGGTGCTGTGGCCGGAGCGCGCCTCGATGGCCGACCCGGTGGAGCTGGTGTTCGTCACCGTCGCCGCCGCGGAGGCCCCGGTGGCGGTAGCGCCCCGGGTGCTGGTGGTGGCCAAGACCGGGAGCGAGCTCGCGGTGGCCGAGAGCCACCTCGGCCTCCCCGGCGGCCCCACGCTCGCCGCCGCCGTGACCGAGGTGGCGGTGGGGGAGGGGGCCCGGGTGGAGCACTACCGGATCCAGGACGAGGCGCCGCGGGCCTACCACCTGGCCTCGCTGGCCTCCCGGCAGGCCGAGGGCAGCCGCTTCGCCACCCATGCCGTGGCGGTGGGGGCGGCCCTGTCGCGCAGCGAGGTGCGGGCGGTGCTCGCCGGGGAGGGGGGCGAGGCCCACGTCAACGGGCTCTACCTGGCCTCCGGCCGGCAGCTGGTGGACAACCTGTCGCTCATCGAGCACGTCCGGCCGCGCTGCGTGAGCCGCGAGACCTTCAAGGGGGTGCTGGACGGCGACTCGCGGGCGGTCTTCGGCGGCCGCATCCGGGTGCTGGAGGGGGCCCAGAAGAGCGACGCCTACCAGCTGAACTCCAACCTCCTCCTCTCCGAGGGGGCGGAGGTGGACACCAAGCCGCAGCTGGAGATCCTCGCCGACGACGTGAAGTGCGGCCACGGCGGGACGGTGGGGCAGCTCGACGAGGACGCCCTCTTCTACCTGCGCTCGCGCGGCCTCGACCGGGCGCGGGCCCGCAGCCTCCTCATCTACGCCTTCGCCAGCGAGATGGTGGAGCTGGTGCGCCCGCGCGCCCTGCGGGACCGCGTGGCCCGGCTGGTGGCCGCCCGGCTCCCCGAGGGCGAGCGCATCCTGGAGGCGGCATGATGGCGACCCTGCCCGCCAGCGCCCCCCGCGGCGACCCGTTCGACGTGGAGCGGATCCGCGGCGACTTCCCCATCCTGCGCCAGAAGGTGCGGGGCAAGCGGCTCGTCTACCTCGACAGCGCCGCCACCGCCCACAAGCCGCAGGCGGTGGTGGACGCGGTGTCCCGCTTCTACCTGGAGGACAACGCCAACGTCCACCGCGGGGTCCACGCGCTGTCGGAGCGGGCCACCGCGGCCTACGAAGGGGCCCGCGCCAAGGTGGCCGGCTTCATCGGCGCCGCCGACCCGCGCCAGGTGATCTTCGTCCGCGGCACAACCGAGGCGGTGAACCTGGTGGCGCAGACCTTCGGCCGCGCCCGGGTGGGCCCGGGCGACGAAGTGCTGGTCACCGAGATGGAGCACCACTCCAACATCGTCCCCTGGCAGATGCTGTGCCAGGAGAAGGGGGCGACCCTCCGGGTGGCGCCGGTGGACGATCGCGGCCAGCTCCGGCTGGAGGAGCTGGAGCGCCGCCTCGGGCCGCGCACGCGCCTGCTGGCGGTGACCCATGTCTCCAACGCCCTTGGCACCGTGAACCCGGTGAAGCGCATCGTGGAGCTGGCTCACGCCCGGGGCGTGCCGGTGCTGGTGGACGGCGCCCAGGCGGTGCCGCACTTCCCGGTGGACGTGGCCGACCTGGGCTGCGACTTCTACGCCCTCTCCGGCCACAAGCTCTTCGGGCCGACCGGCATCGGGGTCCTGTGGGGCAAGGCGGAGCACCTCGAGGCCATGCCGCCCTGGCAGGGCGGCGGCGACATGATCCTCTCGGTGAGCTTCGAGCGCACCGTCTACAACCAGATCCCGTACAAGTTCGAGGCCGGTACCCCGCACATGGCGGGGGCGGTGGGCCTGGGCGCGGCGGTGGACTGGCTCCAAGGGCTGGACCGCGCCGGCGCCGAGGCGCACGAGCGCGACCTGCTGGCCTACGGCACGGCGCGGCTCCAGGAGATTCCCGGCCTGCGCCTGGTGGGGACCGCCCGCGACAAGGCGGGGGTGCTCTCCTTCGTGCTCGACGATGTCCACCCCCACGACATCGGCACCATCCTCGACCGCGAGGGGGTGGCCATCCGCACCGGTCACCACTGCGCCCAGCCGGTGCTGCGGCGCTTCGGCCTCCAGGCGACGGCGCGCGCCTCGCTGGCGCTCTACAATACCCGGGAGGAGATCGACGCCCTGGTCCGGGGGCTCGGGCGCGTGAAGGAGATGTTCCGGTGAGCGCCGAGCTGGACGATCTGTACCAGGAGGTCATCTTGGACCACGGCCGCCGGCCGCGGAACTTCCGGGCCCTGCCGGACGCGACCGCCCGGGCCGAGGGGCTGAACCCGCTCTGCGGCGACCACTACACGGTCTACGTGAAGCTGGAAGGCGACCGCATCGCCGACGTCTCCTTCCAGGGGGCGGGGTGCGCCATCTCCAAGGCCTCGGCTTCGCTCATGACCAGCGCCCTGAAGGGGAAGACCGTGGCCGAGGCCGAGGACACCTTCCGGCGCTTCCAGGCCATGGTGGTGGAGGGCGACCCGGCCCAGGCCAGCACCCTCGGGAAGCTGGCGGTGCTGAAGGGCGTGTGCGACTTCCCCACCCGCGTGAAGTGCGCCAGCCTGGTGTGGCACACGCTCCACAACGCGCTGGCGGGCGAGCAGCGCCCGGCCTCGACGGAGTAGCCGATGCAGCACAGGGAGCCGGTGGCGCTGGGGCGCGCGATCGAGGCGACCCAGATCCCGAGCGGGTTCAAGGTGGTCCTTCCCCAGGGTGCCTGGGTCACGGTGCAGCAGGTGCTGGGAGGCAACCTCACCGCCATGACCGACCGCGGCGGCCTGGTGCGCATCGCGCAGGAGGACGCCGACGCCCTGGGGCCCGAGTGGGTGGAGGCCTCGCGCCGGGCGGCGGCCGCGGGCGCCACCCCGGTGGATCCCGGCGCGCCGGTGGACGAGGCGCGGGTGCGCGAGGTCCTGGGGACGGTCTACGACCCGGAGATCCCGGCCAGCATCGTGGAGCTGGGCCTGGTGTACCTGGCGCACGTGGAGCGGCTGGACGAGGGCGGCCACAAGGTGATCGTGCGCATGACCCTCACCGCCCCCGGCTGCGGCATCGGCGGGGTGCTGCTCGACGACGTGCGGCGCAAGGTGGCCGCCATCCCCGGGGTGAAGGAGGTCGACGTGGAGCTGGTGTTCGACCCGCCCTGGGATCCCTCCATGATGAGCGAGGCGGCGCGATTGCAGCTGGGCTTCATGTAGCCGCAGCGGGGCATACCTTCGAGGGTGTCATCCCGGCCCAGTGGCGCGCCGTCCCTAGGGAACTCGAGCGTGGGTGTGAACCGACCCCACCCTCCCTGGGGCCACGACAAGAGAGACCCGGCAGGGGTAGCCTGAAAGTGCGAGCGGCGGGTTTGCCGCTTGGCGGGTGATTGC
>DASRTO010000447.1:0-2330 GCA_035655915.1 Anaeromyxobacteraceae bacterium | reverse complement strand
TCCGGCCCGGAGGCCCGCATGGCAGACCGAGTGCGCCGAGTCCCCTACTGGTACTTCGAGGTCCCCGACCAGCCCGGCGAGGGGGCCAAGCTGTTCGAGAAGCTGCGCGACCAGAAGCTGAACCTGCTGCACTTCACGGCCTTCCCGGTGGGAGGGGGCAGGTCCCAGGTAGACGTGGTCCCCGAGGACCAGGCCGCCTTCGTGGAGGGGGTGAAGCGGGCGGGGCTGCGTCCGGTCGGGCCCAAGGAGGCCTTCCTGGTGCAGGGGGGCGACCGGCCGGGCGCGGCGGCCGAGGTGCTGCGCAAGCTGGCGGGCGCCAAGGTGAACGTGATCGCCGCCAACGCCTCGGCGGCGCAGGGTGGGGTGTTCGGCATGATCGTCTGGGTGGCGCCCGCCGACCTGGCCGCGGCGGCCCGGGCCCTTGGGGCCTGACGGCCGTGATGGGCCGCCTCGGGCCCCCAGGCCTCGAGGCGCGACGGCCTGCTCGCCGGGTGAGGGCCCGGTCACTCGGGCGCCGGGACCGACTCGGCCACCTCGGCGCGAGGCAGCACCACCGAGAAGGTGGTCCCCTGCCCGGGCTGGCTCTCGACGCGGATCTCCCCCTGGTGCTGGCGCACCATGCGCAGGCTCACCGAGAGGCCCAGCCCGGTTCCCTGGCCCTGGGCCTTGGTGGTGAAGAAGGGGCGGAAGATCTTCTCCCGGTCCTCGGGCCGGATGCCGGCGCCGGTGTCCGCGACCTCGATTACCACCTGGTCCCCCTCGGCGCGGGCCGAGAGGCGGAGCACCTTGATTGGCGTCCCCTCCATGGCCTGGGAGGCGTTCATGACGAGGTTCACCAGCACCTGCTCCAGCTGGTTGGCGTTTCCCAGGATGGGGGGCAGGCCCTCGGGGAGCGAGGTCTCGACCTGGACCCTCTTCAGCAGGAGCTGGTGGCGCAGGAGCTTCAGGGCGTCGCCGGCGACGGCCGCGGGGTCGAGCCGGGTCTGGACCGGCTTCTCCAGGCGTGCGTAGGCGAGCAGGCTCTGGAGCACGTCGTTGGAGCGCCAGCCGTGCTGCTCGATCTGCCGGAACAGCTCCTTGGCCTCGTCCAGGTGGCTCGCCTCCCGCCCCAGCTGGGCATAGCCGACGATGGCCGACAGCGGGTTCTTCACCTCGTGCACCACGCTGGCGGCGATCTCGCCCACCGCCGAAAGCTTCTCCGCCTGCCCGAGCTGGGTGTGGGCCTCGGTGAGGCGCGCCTCCCGGTCGGCCAGCTCGCCCCCCATGCGGTTGAAGGCCTCGGCGAGCCGGGCGATCTCGTTTCGCCCCTCCACCGGGATGCGCAGGCCGAATTCCCCAGCGGCCACGGCGTGGGTGGCCTCCTCGAGGCGCCCCAGCGGGGCGGTCAGGCGCCGCCCCAGGTAGAGGCTGGCCAGGATCGCCACCAGCAGGATGCCCACCCCGAAGAGGATGGAGCGCCTCGCCAGGATGCGGGTGGCGCGCAAGGCCTCGGCGCGAGGTACCTCGGCCACCACCGCCAGCCGCCCCAGCCCGACGCGGGAGAAGGCGCCGATGACCGCGCCGTCCGGGCCGCCGAACTCCCGCACCCCCCGGGCCACCGTCCCCTGGACGGCGTCGCGGACGATCCCGGATGCGGCGCTGGCGCGCGCCACCACCCGGGCCGGGTCGGGGTGGATCACCACCACACCGCGCCCGTCCACCAGGTAGACCTGCCAGGCGGGGGAGCGGGCGAAGATGCGCAGCAGCCGGTCGGGCTTGAGGAGGGCCACCACCACCCCGCGTCCTCCCTGCGGCGCCGCCGCCAGCGACAGGAGCGCCACGTCCGGGGGCAGGCTGGCGTTCTGGAGCACCACCCCTTCGGCGGCCACCGCCCCGAAGGGGACCGGGGTGGAGCGGCGGGCCTCGGCGAGCTCGGCCTCGGAGAGGTTCACCGCCTCCAGCCGGGCCGGATCGGCGCGGTGGAAGACCCGCTGGAAGCGCCCGTCCCGCGGCTCCCAGATCTCCAGCGAGAGGAGGTCGGGGTCGGAGGCCAGGAGCGGGGCGGCGGCGCGGCCGGCCTCGCCGGAGGCGGCGGCCAGCGCGAAGTAGCCCAGCTTGTCCACCCGGCTCCCCAGGCTCTCGCGCAGCTCGCCGGAGACGGTGGCGGTGAGCGAGGACTCGAGGTCGTAGACGTAGGCCAGCTTGTCGCGGGTGAAGAGCTCGGTGGCGAGCAGGAAGTAGCTGCCGAGGGCGCCCAGCAGCACCGCCGCCACCAGCGACAGGATCTGGAATCGCACCGAGCGCACGGTCTCAGGGGCAGCCGCCCGGCGGGAGGGTGCAGACGCCGGCCT
>DASRTO010000446.1:0-3819 GCA_035655915.1 Anaeromyxobacteraceae bacterium | reverse complement strand
CCCCGAGCGCGGCGACGCTGGCGCTCGTGAACGAGGCCATCCGGCGCGAGAGCAACCCGGACGCGCGGTACGAGATGGCGCGGCTCCTCGGGGAGAACCTCGAGACCTACCGGGAGGCGCAGGCGACGCTGGCGGCACTCGCGAAGACGGATCCGTCCAAGCGGGTCCGCACCTACGCCGCCCACGCCGCCTGGGGGCGCACGCGCTAAGCGGGCTCACGCCCTCGGGTGATGGCGCCGTGTGGCCGCCACCGGGTGGTGGTACCCTTCGGCCATCGCAGCGGCTACCATGAACGTCATGGCAGGGCCGGTGCGGGCGTGGCACTTCCGGAACGATCCGGCCCACGAGTGGATCCTCGGGGAGCCCGACCGAGGGGAATCGAGGAGGAGCCCATGAGCCAGCCAGCCAAGCGAACCGCCGGTCCGGTCGCGATCGGCCACCACATCGGGGGCAAGCCCCGCCCGGGCCAGAGCGGGCGCGAGGCCGACGTCTTCAACCCCGCCACGGGCGAGGTGACCGGCCGGGTGGCCCTGGCCAGCGAGGCCGAGGTGGCCGCCGCCGTGGCCGCCGCCAAGGCGGCCTTCCGCCCCTGGGCCGAGACCTCGCCCCTGAAGCGCGCCCGGGTCATGTTCCGCTTCAAGGAGCTGGTGGAGCGCGATCAGGACAGGCTCGCGGCCATGATCACCTCCGAGCACGGCAAGGTGCTGTCCGATGCCCGCGGCGAGGTGCAGCGCGGCCTGGAGGTGGTGGAGTTCGCCACCGGCATCCCCCAGCTGCTCAAGGGGGAGTACACGGAGCAGGTGGCCGGCGGGGTGGACGCCTGGTCGATGCGCCAGCCGCTGGGGGTCTGCGCCGGCATCACCCCCTTCAACTTCCCGGCCATGGTGCCCATGTGGATGTTCCCCATGGCCATCGCCTGCGGCAACACCTTCGTCCTCAAGCCCTCCGAGCGCGATCCCTCGACCTCGCTGCACCTGGCCGAGCTGTTCCGCGAGGCGGGGCTGCCGGAGGGGGTCTTCAACGTGCTCCAGGGGGACAAGGTGGCGGTGGACGGCCTCCTGCGCCACCCCGACGTGCAGGCGGTGAGCTTCGTGGGCTCGACCCCCATCGCGCGCTACGTCTACGCCACCGCCACCGCCGAGGGGAAGCGGGTACAGGCCCTGGGCGGCGCCAAGAACCACATGGTGGTCATGCCCGACGCCGACCTGGAGCAGGCGGTGGACGCGCTGATCGGGGCGGCCTACGGCTCGGCGGGCGAGCGCTGCATGGCCATCTCGGTGGCGGTGGCGGTGGGCGCCATCGCCGACCCGCTGGTGGAGCGTCTGGCGGCCCGGGTGCGAAGCCTCGAGGTGCGCGACGGGGCCGACCCCAAGGCGGAGATGGGACCCATCGTCACCGGCCAGCACCGGGACAAGATCGTCGGCTACATCGAGGACGGGGTCCGGACCGGGGCCAGGCTGGTGGTGGACGGCCGCGGCCGGAAGGTGGAGGGGCGCGCGCACGGGTTCTTCCTGGGCGGCTCGCTCTTCGACCGGGTGACGCCCGAGATGCGGATCTACCAGGAGGAGATCTTCGGCCCGGTCCTGTCGGTGGTGCGGGTTCCCGACTTCGGCGCGGCGCTCGACCTCGTCAACAAGCACGAGTTCGGCAACGGCACCGCCATCTTCACCCGCGACGGCAATGCCGCCCGTGAGTTCGTGCACCGGGTGCAGGTGGGGATGGTGGGGGTGAACGTGCCCATCCCGGTGCCCATGGCGTTCCACAGCTTCGGAGGGTGGAAGCGCAGCCTCTTCGGGGACCACCACGCCCATGGCCCGGAGGCGGTGCGCTTCTACACCCGGCTCAAGGCCATCTCCCAGCGCTGGCCGCAGAGCAGCGCCGGCCCGGCCTTCTCCATGCCCACGCTGAGCTGACGGCGCGCAGGAAGTGAGGGCCGACCTGCTCCGGGGTCATCGCGGCAGTCGCTTGCCGCGAGCCCACCGAGGTAGGGCGGGGGCTCGTCCCCCGCCGAGGCTCAACGCGGGTGATCGCCGCCATGATGGCCATGCCCGCACGCATGGATCCGGCGGCGTTGCCGCCGGCGGGCCACAAGGGCCCGCCCTACGAGCTGTGGGGCGGGCGCTCGTCCCCCGCCGAGGCTCATGCTCGTCTTCGCCGCCGTCAGTCGACCGGGAGGTTCATCTTCTTCAGCAGCGCCAGGTATCGCGGATCGCCGCGGATCTTGCGCAGCATCGGGTCCAACTTGATGAGGGTCGCATACGGGTCGCCCTCGCGCCAGGCTCGCTCCAGCCATTCGAAGGCGCGGTCGGCGTCGCCTCGCCAGGCGTACACCTGGCCGGCCTGGCAGTCGGGGAGCGTCATCAGCTCCTCCAGAGCCCGGTTCGACTCGGCGATGTGTCCCAGATCGTACTCGGCCATCGCGATGCCCATGAGGCGATAAGCTCGATGATTGGGCTCGGTGATTCGCCGGGCGGCGGAGAGAGCCGCCTCGGGGCGGCCCTCGAGCAGCAGGAGCTCGAAGCGGCGCTCCCAGGCGACGGGGTCTTCCGGAGCGATCTCCAGCAGTCGGTCCTGGGCCGCCCTCGCGAGATCGAACTGGCCGGTCGCCATGTAGAGGTGACCGAGGATCCCCCACGCCCGACCCGCGAGTGGATCGATCTCAGTCGCGCGCTTTGCCATGGGGATGCCGTCCCCCGGCCTCCCCAGCATGCCCTGGAACCAGCCGTAGGTGGAGAGCGCGTCCGGGTCTCTGGGGCTCAGGGCGAGCGTGCGGTCGAGGTCCGCCTTTCCGCCTTCCCAGTCGAAGACGCTCAGTCGCATGAAGCCGCGTGTGGAGTAGGCCATCGCGAGGCCGGGATCCAGCTCGACCGCCTTTTCCGCCGCGGCCAACATCTGCTGCCGAAGCCGGGCCACCTCGGCGGCCGTGGTTTGGAGGCCGAGGGTGTACATGCTCATGAAGGCCCACGCCAGGCCAGCCTGGGCGGGCGCGTTGCGCGGGTCGAGGGCGATCGCCTTCTCGAACGCCTCTTTGCCCCACTGCGCTCCCTCCAGCGTTCCCCGTGAGAGGTGGCGACGGCCCAGGAGGTAGTGGTTGTACGACTCGGCGCTGGTCGTCCGCCCCTCGCTGCCCGGTGGTTTGCCGGGAAGCAGCTTCACCTTGAGCGCCTCGACCACGGCCCGGGTGATGTCGTCTTGCACCTCGAAGATGCCGGTGATCTGGCGGCTGTAGCTCTCCGACCAGACGTGGTAGCCGTCGGCGGCGTTGACCACCTGGGCGGTGATGCGGACCCGGTCGCCTTCCCTGCGCAGGCTGCCTTCCAGGACGGCCCCGACGTTGAGCTGGCGGCCGATCTCCTGGATCTGCACGCCCTTCCCCTTGAACGAGAACGAGGAGGTGCGGCCGACGACGCGCAGACCCTCGACGTGGGAGAGCGCGTTAAGGATCTCCTCGGCGACGCCGTCGGCGAAGTACTCCTGGTCCTTGCCGGGCGAGAGGTCCGCGAACGGCAGCACGGCCACGGAGGGCAGGGCGGTCTCGGTGCCGGAGCGGTGCAGGACGAGGAGGTAGACAGCGGCCGCGACGACCCCAGCCCCGGCGAGCGCCAGGGCGAGGCGGAGGGTCCTCCCGCGAGTCGACGCGACGCCGATCCCCTCGAGCCCCCGCTGGACCGCAAGCAGCTCCTCCACCATCGCCTGGCCGCTCGCCGGCCGCCGGGCCCGGTCTCCCGAGAGACAACGTTCCACCAGGGCCGCCAAGAGCTTCGGTGTCCCTTCCGGCAACGCCGGCGCAGGCTCGGGGTCGAGCGCCGTGCTCCGCCC
>DASRTO010000445.1:0-1838 GCA_035655915.1 Anaeromyxobacteraceae bacterium | reverse complement strand
CGCTGGCGGGCTTCTGGCCGGGCGGTCGGGTCTACGGCTACCGGACCGTCCGCGAGGAGAACCCACCCGACCCCGAGCACCCTCGGGCCATCCCGCTCATCGACGAGGTCCAGGCCGCGGTCGTCCGCAGGATCTTCCAGCTCTACGCCGACACCCACGGCCTGAAGCAGATCGCCTCCATCCTGAACGACGAGCGCGTCCCCGCTCCGTACGACGACGCCTATCGCAAGCAGGGAGGTCGCGGCTGGGGGCCTGGCACCATCCGCTTCATGCTCAAGAACGAGCGGTACATCGGCCGGTCCGTCTGGAACAAGCGGATGTGGGTGACGGACCCTGCGACAGGTGCGCGGACCTACCGTATGCGAGGCCAGGACGAGTGGATCACCACCGAGCAGCCGAGCCTGGCGATCATCCCGAAGGACCTCTGGGAGCGCGTCCAGGCCCGGTTCGCCGAACGCAAGGGCGCCAAGGGGCGCGCTCGCGGCACGGGCCGCACCGGCCACCTGCTCACGGGCCTCCTCCGCTGCGGCGAGTGCGGCAGCACCATGCGGGTCGTGGGCGTGAAGCGGAAGGCTGGGCGCGCCTACGCCAACTTCGGCTGCTCCGCCCACCACGGGAAGGGCGCGGCCATCTGCGCGAACGGCCTCGTCATCACCGAGCGGAAGCTGAACCGGGCCGTCATCGACGAGCTGCGGAAGCTTCTCGCCTCGAGGGAGATCCAGGCCCGGTTCATCGACGGGTTCACGAGGCGCCTGCGGAACAGGAACCCGGCCGACGACCGCGAGCGGGCGGCGCTCGAAGCCGAGGTGAAGACGCAGGAGACGCGGGTGCGCAACATCACTGCCGCCATTGCCAAGTCCGGCTACTCCGAGGCGCTCGGGGAGCAGCTCGGCCTGGAGGAGGAGACCCTGCGTTCCCTCCGCCAGCGCCTTTCGGCGAAGAAGCCCGCCGGAGACCAGGCCGCTCCCATTCCGGACCCGGAAGCGGTGGCCAGGTTCCTCGAGAAGATCCTGGACATCGCGGAAACAGCCCCTCAGAGGGCCAGGGCGTCGCTTGCCCGCATCCTCGTGCCCATCACCCTCGTCCCCGGTACCAGGCGCGAACGGGAAGCGGCGCTACGAAGCCCGCGGCGCCTTGAACACGAACCCGGCCGCCCTCTCGGACGGCCGGGTGTCTGTTTATGGTGGTTGCGGGGGCGCGATGAAGGGGTTCTCTCCTACGGACAAAGCCCTGCACACGCGCAGAATCAACTCGGGCCGCGCCTGCTCGTTCCCAGGTTGCGACCGCCCTCTCCATGGCGCCGGGTTATGCGACGGCCATCGTCAGCAGCTACGGCGAGAGGGGCCCCTGACGCCGCTTCGCCCTCCTCGCCGCAAGCCAGCGGGGCGTGACGCAGAGGGCCATGAGCAGCGCGCGTCGCCCCCGACGGCGAGCGTCGCCCGGCGAGAGCAGGTCAGCCACCCTGGCGAAGGTACCCGAGGTTGATGAGGCGGAACATCATCGCCTGCTGGCTCACCCGGGGGCCGAGCGCCTGCTCGAGCGCCCGGGCCCCGGGTAGTCACCGTTGGCCGCGAAACGACCTCGCCGTTTCAGTGGGTGCCAGCTGAAAGTAATATAGTGCATTCAAGGCAAGTCGATGCAGCGTCAGGTTGTGAGAGCTGGCCCGACGAGGAGTCGGCGGCGTAGCCGCTGCAAGTTGGAGGACGGCGCCCGCATCGGGGTGGTCGGCGGCGGACCGGCCGGCTCCTTCTTCAGCATCTTCGCTCTCGACATGGCGGCGCGCGTGGGGCTCCGTCTCTCGGTGGACGTCTTCGAGCACCGGGATTTCAGTCTCCGCG
>DASRTO010000444.1:0-8271 GCA_035655915.1 Anaeromyxobacteraceae bacterium | reverse complement strand
CATCACCATGTGACACTCGCCGGAGTCGGTCTCGCTGTGCTCCTCGATGTCGTACGGCTTGCCGGCGATCTCGAGGAAGTACGGGGCCACGGCGTCTGCGTCGAAGGTGCACATATCTGGAGCCTCATTATCCGAACGTTTTCTTCTCCGTCGGGCTTCTTCCGGCCGGCTCAAAGGGACAAACGGTGAGAGACACGGGGCGGTGAAAGGGTTCGGGGGCGCGCGACGGAGGCGTCTGCGCGCGCCGTTCCCAGGCGCGGCAGGAGCGCGGAGGGGCGCCGAGGACGTCAGCCGGGCAGCAGCGCCTGGATCTCCTGCGGCGAGAGCACCCGTCCGGCGGACTTCACCTGTCCGTCGATGACGAGCGCCGGCGTCGCCAGGATGCGGTACCTCGCGATCTCGTGCACGTCCTCCACCTTCTCGACCGTGGCCTCGACGCCGAGCTCCTGGATCGCTTTCTCGGCGTTGGCCGTGAGCGTCCTGCACCTCTGACAGCCGGGGCCGAGAACCTGGATCTTCATGTCTCCCTCCCAGGCGGCCTACAGCACCGCGTTGAACAGCCAGCCGACGGCGAGGATCCCGGCGGCGACCACGCCGACGAAGGTGGCGATGAGCCGGGGTCGCAGGATCTTCCGCAGGATGATCAGCTCGGGCAGCGAGAGCCCGATGACCGACATCATGAACGCGAGTACGGTGCCGAGCGCGGCCCCCTTGCCGAGCAGGGCCTGGACCACCGGGATGATCCCGGCGGCGTTCGAGTACATGGGAACGCCGATGGCGACGGCGAGCGGGACCGACCACCAGGCCTGCTTCCCCATGATCCCGGCCAAGAGCCCCTCGGGAACGTAGCCGTGGATGAAGGCTCCCACCGCGATGCCGGCCAGCACGAAGGGCCAGACCTTCCCGACGACGTCGCGGACAGCTTCCACCCCCTTCTGGACCCGGTCGGCGAAGCTCGACCGCTCGGCCTGGTAGACCGCCGTTGCCCGTTGCAGGGACTCGTAGACCCAGCCCTCGACCCAGCGCTCCAGCTTGAGCCGCCCCAGGACGAAGCCCCCCGCGACGGCGATGACGAGGCCAGTCACGAGGTAGAGCGCGGCGACCCTCCAGCCGAAGAGGCCGAAGAGGAGGACGAGCGCCACCTCGTTCACCATCGGCGCCGAGATGAGGAAGGAGAGCGTGACTCCCAAGGGGATGCCGACCTCGACGAAGCCGAGGAAGAGCGGTACCGCCGAGCAGGAGCAGAAGGGGGTGACCACCCCGAGCAGCGCTGCGAGGACGTTGCCCGCCGACTCGCGCTTGCCCGCGAGCAGGGCCCTGGTGCGCTCGGGGGTGAAGAACGACCGGACGATGCCCACGGCGAACACCACGATGCCGAGGAGCAACAGGACCTTGGGCGCCTCGAAGAGGAAGAAGGCGACCGCCGAGCCGAGCCGCGTGTGGGCCGAGAGGCCGAGGACGCGGCCAGCGAGGAATGCCGCCGCCGGCTCGATGGCCAGGTACAGGGTGGTCCAGCCCGCGAGGCCCAGGACCAGGAGGGCCAGGAGCCGGGCCGGCCGCTCCCGGGGCGCCGGCGCGGCCACGGCGGACGTCTCGCCGCAGCAGGCGGTTTCGGTGCTCAAGCGGATTCCCTCCTCGCGAACACCCGCCCGAGCCGCCGGCGCAGCTCGTCGCGGACCTCGCGGAACCTCCGGAGCTGCTCCCCCTCGGGCTCCCCGGCGCGGACGGGATCCGGGAGCCCCCAGTGCACGCGCATGGCCTTTCCCAGGAAGACCGGGCAAACCTCCTCGGCGCAGAGGGTGACGACGGCGTCCACGCCATCCGTCGGAACCTCGTCCATGCTCTTCGAGTGTTGCCCCCGGATGTCGATGCCGATCTCGTCGAGCGCCTTCACGGCGAGGGGGTTCAGCCTGGAGGGCGCGGATCCCGCCGAGGAGATCGTGACGCCGGCGGGCGCGAGCGACCGGGCGATCCCCTCCGCCATCTGGCTCCGCGCCGAGTTGGCGACGCAGAGGAAGAGGACGTGCCTGGGGTGGGCCGCCCGCAGGGCATCCGCCTCGCTCTCCCATGAGGTGGCCATCCTCAGGGCTCCGCGGCCGCCGCGGCGGCCCCGTCCCCGACGCGCCGGGGCTCGGCGGCGAAGTAGCGCCGCCGCAGCCAGAGGGAGATCTTGACGAGGCCGAGCAACACCGGGACCTCGACCAGCGGACCGATGACGGTGGCGAAGGCCACGCCGGAGCCGATGCCGAAGACGGCGATGGCCACGGCGATGGCGAGCTCGAAGTCGTTCGAGGCCGCGGTGAGCGAGACCGTGGTCGTGGGAGGGTAGGGCGCCCCCAGACGCTTCGAGAGGAAGAAGGTGACGAAGAACATCAGCACGAAGTAGAGCGTGAGCGGGATGGCCACCCGGACGACGTCCAGGGGCAGCTCGGTGATGAGCCTTCCCTTGGACGAGAACATCACCACGATGGTGAAGAGGAGGGCCACCAGCGTGATCGGCCCGATGCGCGGCACGAAGGATCGTTCGTACCAGTCACGTCCCTTCACCCGCAGGAGGGTGAGGCGGGTCAAGAGGCCGGCCGCGAAGGGGATGCCCAGGTAGACGAGGACGCTCTGGGCGATCTCCCACATGCCGACCTCGACCAGCCGGCCCTGCATCCCGAAGAGGGGCGGCAGCACCGTGACGAAGACCCAGGCCATGAGGCTGTAGAAGACGATCTGGAAGAGCGCGTTCGCCGCCACCAGGCCCGCCACCAGATCCCGATCGCCGTCGGCGAGGTCGTTCCACACGAGCACCATGGCGATGCAGCGGGCCAGGCCGACGAGGATGAGGCCCACCGCGTACTCGGGGTGGCCGCGGAGGAAGATCATGGCGAGTGCGAACATCACCACCGGCCCGACCACCCAGTTCTGGAACAGGCTCAACGCCAGCACCCGCCGGTGCCTGAACACGACGCCGAGCGACTCGTACCGGACCTTGGCGAGGGGCGGGTACATCATCGAAATCAGGCCGATGGCGATGGGGACGTTCGTCGTCCCGACCTGGAACCGCTGGATGAAGGTCTCGACACCGGGCAGGAGTGCGCCGACGGCGACCCCGAGGCCCATGGCGAGGAAGATCCAGAGTGTCAGGTAGCGGTCCAGGAAGGACAGCCTGCGGGCGGCCGAAGGGTGAGCGATGGCGGCTTCGGTCATGCCGGACCTCTCCTACAGGCTCCCGACGAGGGCCTTGAGGCGCCGGAGGACGCGCGGCTCGACGCAGTAGTTGACCCGAGGCCCGTCGATCTCGCCGCGGATGAGGCCGGCCTCCTTCAGCACCTTGAGGTGCTGGGAGACGGTGGACTGAGCGAGCGGCAGCTCGTCGACGATGTCGCCGCAGATGCAGGCGTTGCGGCGGACGAGGAGCCGTATGATCTGGACGCGGGCCGGATGGCCCAGCGCCTTGGCGAGGATCGCCAGCTCCTCGTCGGCGTCCCTTCCCTCGACGGGGCGGAGGTCGGGCTTCCCGTCGGTCGAGGGGGGCAGGCTGCAGGACTCGGCTACCTTGATCGGAATGGCCATGCCGCGGGACCTGGCGTGGTTGGGGGCTCGAGGACGGCGCCTCTGCTGAATCGTATATTTACGATAAAACGACGATGGCCGCAAGCCCTTGATGCAGTCGTGGAGCATGGCCATCGAAATGTCACGCTAGGCGTTGTGTGTTTGACACGGCCGGGGCCCTCTGGCTACCTCCCGCCCCATGCCCGCGACCTCGCCGCGCTTCCTGCTCGCAGCCTGGCTGGTTCTCGCGCCGCTCGTCAGCGCCGAGTCGGCACCCCGCGCCGCCCGGCCGCTCGCGGCGAGCGCCTCGCCTCCGGACGCCGATCAGCCATCGTCGCCGGGCGCCGCCCAGGCGGCCGCCTCGCCCGCCGCTCCTACCCCGGCCCTCGAGGTCGAGGAGGCGACCGTGGCCGGGCTGCAGGCCGGAATGGCCGCGGGGCGCTTCACGGCGAGGCGGCTCGCCGAGGCGTACCTGGCCCGCATCGCGGCCGTGGACCCGAAGCTCCGCTCGGTCCTGGAGGTGAACCCCGACGCCCTCGCCATCGCCGACGCCCTCGACGCCGAGCGCCGGGAGAAGGGCCCGCGCGGCCCGCTGCACGGCATCCCGGTGCTGCTCAAGGACAACGTCGCCACCGCCGACCGGATGGAGACTACCGCCGGCTCGCTGGCGCTCGTGGGCGCGAAGCCCCCGCGCGACGCCTTCCTGGTCGGCCGCCTGCGCGCCGCCGGGGCGGTGATCCTGGGCAAGACCAACCTCTCCGAGTGGGCCAACATCCGCTCCAGCCACTCCTCCAGCGGCTGGAGCGCCCGCGGCGGGCAGACCCGCAACCCCTACGCCCTCGACCGCAACCCCTGCGGCTCGTCGTCCGGCACCGGGGTGGCGGTGGCGGCGAACCTGGTCGCGGTCGGCGTCGGCACCGAGACCGACGGCTCGATCGTCTGCCCCTCGTCGGCGAACGGCCTGGTGGGGGTGAAGCCCACCGTGGGCCTGGTGAGCCGGACCGGGGTCGTGCCCATCTCGGCGTCGCAGGACACCGCCGGCCCCATGGCTCGCACCGTGGCCGACGCCGCGGCGCTGCTCGGGGCCATGGCCGGCGTCGATCCGGCCGACCCGGCCACCGCCGGCAGCCGCGGCCGCGCCCCCGCCGACTACGCCGCCTTCCTCGACGCCGATGGCCTGCGCGGCGCGCGCATCGGGGTGGCGCGGAAGAAGCTCTTCGGCAGCTCGGAGGGGGTGGACCGGCTGATGGAGGAGGCGGTCGCCGAGATGCGGCGCCGGGGCGCAGTGATCGTGGACCCGGCCGACATCCCGCACCTCGGCGAGTACGACGAGGCCGAGCTGGAGGTGCTGCTGTACGAGCTCAAGGACGGGCTGGCCCGCTACCTGCCCGCCTTCGCGCCCGGCGCCCCGGTGCGCACCCTCGAGGACGTCATCGCCTTCAACCGGAACCACCGCGACCGGGAGATGCCGTACTTCGGGCAGGACCTGTTCGAGAAGGCCGCCCAAAAGGGGCCGCTCACCGATCGGGCCTACCGCCGCGCCCGGTCGAGGTCGCGGCGGCTCGCTGGCCCCGAGGGGCTGCTGGCGGTCATGGACCGCCATCGGCTGGACGCGGTGGTGGCCCCCACCGGCGGGCCGGCCTGGGTCACCGACCTCGTGAACGGCGACCACTTCGTGGTGGGCAGCTCGACGCCGGCGGCGGTGGCCGGCACCCCGGCCATCACCGTCCCGGCCGGCCAGGTCTTCGGCCTGCCGGTGGGCATCACCTTCATGGGCCGGCCCTGGAGCGAGGCCACCCTCCTCAGGCTGGCTTACGCCTACGAGCAGGCGACGCGCCACCGCCGGCCGCCGCGCCTGGCGCCGGAGGCCGACCTGGGGGCGCCCTGACGCGGACGGCTACGGCCACCAGACCCAGCGGAGGCCGAAGTCGATCCAGCCGTGTCCGGCATTGCCGCCCCAGGGCATGGGGATGCCGCCGTAGCCTCCACCAGCGGTGAACTCCCCCCATCGCGCGCCGGCGAAGATCCCCACCGAGCCGGCCGGCCCGGTGTAGAAGTCCAGGCCGGCCCAGGCCCCCAGCTCCCAGCCGCCGTAGTCGAAGCCGGCCCAGTCGTTGAAGGCGGTGAGGTACTCGTAGCCGGCGCCGACCTGGATCCACGGGTTCAGACGAGCCTTCGGCGCGAAGCTCCAGCGCGGGAAGAAGCCCACGCCGAAGTCCATCGAGTCGCACCAGCCTCCGTAGGCCAGGCACCAGTTGTTGATGGCCGAGTAGGTGCTCCCGCCCCCGAACCGCAGGTAGAGGCCGAGCTCGAGCGGGTCGGTGACCCGCCAGGAGGCCTCGAAGCCGAGCACGAACTGCGGCGTGAAGGCCGAGGACAGGGCGAGGCCGCTAGCATCCAGCTTCCCGTAGGGGAAGGCGCCCGAGATCCACATGCCCAGCGCGAGCGGGCCGCGTTCCGGCGGGGCGGCGAGGGCCGGGGGCGGGGGCGGCGGCCCCGGGTAAGGAGGAGGCGGCGGCGTCCCGGGCGGTGGCGGAGGGGCCGCCTGGGCGGGCGGGGCGGCCCAGTCCACCCGCGCGACCTCGGCGCGGGGGATCTTGCGCGTGCTCCCGTCGGGCATGAGCAGCACCAGGTCCGCGCCGGGCACGTCCTCGACCACCGTGCCGCGGAGCACGCCGCCGTTGGTCAGCAGCACGGTGTCGTAGCCGCCGGGCTGCGCCGACAGTGCCAGTGCCGACAGGATGGAGATGATCGACATGGCCCCTCCCGGGGCGCGGCCCGTACCCGACCGGAGCCCGCGCTCCCGGCTACCTTAGGCACTCCGCCACCGCCGCCGGAAGGGGGTGGCCGGGCCCCTTCAGGGCGCGGGGGCCAGCGGGACGGTGGCCAGCAGGAGCCGGTCGCGACCGTCGGTCTTGATCCCGGCGGCGTCGACGATCCGGAGGCGCTCCTCGCCCTGGTACCAGCCCACCCAGACGTCGAGGGCCTCGCCCCGCCAGCCGGGCGGGATGGTGAAGCGCACCGGATCGCGCACCCGGTCGCCGCGGCTCCAGGAGTCGGTCGGCCAGGTGCCGCCGGCGGGCCAGTGGTCGGCGTTGAGGCGCGGCTGCCCGACCCGGCCGTCCACGTGCACGAAGACCCCCCAGCTCCCATCCACCTCGTCGAGGGCCCGCCAGCGCAGGGTCAGGATGGCGGTGGCGCCGGGCGCGAGCGACTCCGGCACGAGGTCCCAGCCCTCGAGGGCGATGAGGTTCCCGAAGACCGCGCGGGTGGCGTGGCGCGGCGGCGTGGCCGGGTCGAGGTAGGCCGCCGCAGCGGCGCGGTCGGCGGTGCGGCGAGGCGAGCCCGATCCCGGGGCCGGCTCGACGCAGCCGGCGAGGAGGGCGGCGACGAGGGCGGCGAGGCGGGCGGCCACGGCCCGGTGCTACACGGCCCGGCGGATGGGCGCAAGCCTGCTCGCCGCCGCTGGGCCCCCGCGCGGCGGGCCTACGCCCCCGGATGACGCCCTCCCCCTGGCGGGGCTACCATCGGCTCGAGGGGAGCGGATGAGCCTCTGGACCCTGGAGCCCGTCAGCGCCGTCTCGCGCGGCGTCGCCGTCGCCGCGTACCTCGCCGCCATCGCGCTCTTCGAGATGCTCCAGGAGGTGGGGGTGCGCCTCCGGGGCGAGGAGCAGCGCGCCTGGTGGGCCGGCTCGGGCCGCGACATCCTGAACCTGGCGGGATTCGCGGCGCTGGCCGGGGCGCTGCGCCTCTTCGGCTTCCCGGCGCCGGCGGCGCTCCTCGTGGGCGGGACGCTCACCCTCTACCTCTTCGGCACCTACGTCCTCATGGCCACCCAGACCCGGGTGCGCCGCCCCCGGGCCTGGGCCTTCGCGCTGGGCCTGGTCGGGGCCCTGCCGGTGCTCCTGTGGCCGGGAGAGGTGCTGTCCCTCTCCGGCGACCTGGTGGCGAGCCTCTTCCCCAGAGTGCTGCAGGACGGCGCCGGACCATGAAAGCAGCGGGGCCGCCCGGAGGCGGCCCCGCGCCATGTGAGGGGTGGGGCCAGGGCTACATGCCCATGCCGCCCATGCCGGCGCCGCCGCCGCCGCCCATCTCCTTGTCCTCCTTGGGCTTCTCGGCGACGAGCGCCATGGTGGTGAGCATGAGCGAGGCCACCGAGGCCGCGTTCTGCAGCGCGAAGCGGGAGACCTTGGTCGGGTCGATGACGCCGCCCTTGACCAGGTCCTCGTACTCGCCGCTCTGGGCGTTGAAGCCGAAGGCGGTCTCCTTCGCCTCCTTCACCTTGTTCACCACGATGGAGCCCTCGTAGCCGCCGTTCTCGGCGATCTGCCTGAGCGGCTCCTCCAGGGCGCGGCGCACCAGGTCGAGGCCGAACTTCTCGCCCTCGGTCACCTCGACCTTGTCGAGCGCCTTGAGGCAGCGCAGGTAGGCCACGCCGCCGCCGGGGACGATGCCTTCCTCGACCGCGGCGCGGGTGGCGTGCAGGGCGTCCTCCACCCGGGCCTTCTTCTCCTTCATCTCGGTCTCGGTGGCGGCGCCCACGTTGATGACGGCCACGCCGCCCACCAGCTTGGCGAGGCGCTCCTGGAGCTTCTCCTTGTCGTAGTCGCTGGTGGTCTCCTCGATCTGGGAGCGGATGGTCTTGACGCGGGCCTCGATGTCGTCCTTCTTGCCGGCGCCGTCGACGATGGTGGTGTTGTCCTTGTCGATGGTGATGCGCTTGGCGCGGCC
>DASRTO010000443.1:0-1627 GCA_035655915.1 Anaeromyxobacteraceae bacterium | reverse complement strand
CGACCGAGGACAACCAGCACCTGGCCAAGGGGATGCAGGCGCAGGGCCTCTTCGGCTCGGTCGCCCAGGAGGTGGGCGAGATCATCGTCGCCGACGTCAACCAGGCCCGGGTGAAGGAGCTGCTCGCGGCGGACCGCGCCGCGCTGCATGCGTTCATCGCGAAGAAGTAGTCGGTCAGGATCGGCCGATGCGCGGCTCCTCGCCGCGGGCGAGCCGGGCGATGTTCCCCTTGTGCCGGACGCCGATGGCGGCGGCCATGAACGCCGTGGCCCAGGTGGCCGGGCTCCGGCCACCCTGGGCGAGGAGCATCCCCGCTGCGCAGGTAGCGGCCCCGGCGAGCGAGCCCACCGAGACGATGCGCGTCGCTGCCAGGGTCACGGCGAAGGCCAGCACCGCCAGGAGCGCCACCCAGGGCGAAAGCGCCAGCGAGGCGCCCAGGGCGGTGGCCACGCCCTTGCCGCCGCGGAAGCCGAGCCAGGGCGGGAAGAGGTGGCCCAGGAAGGCGGCCACCCCGGCGGCGGCCGGCCAGGCCTCGCCGCCCAGGCCCGCCGGCTCCAGGAAGGCCCGGGCTGCCAGCACCGGGAGCGCGCCCTTGGCCGCGTCCAGGATCAGGGTGGCGAAGCCGGCGCCCTTCCCGGCGGCCCGCCCGACGTTGGTGGCCCCGATGTTCCCGGAGCCCACCTGCCGGACGTCCACGCCGGCGAGAGCCCTGGTGAGGAGGAGGCCGAAGGGGACCGAGCCCGCGAGGTAACCCAGCGCGACGAGGGCGAGGCCGGCGATCACGACACGGCCCTGGCGAGCATCCAGGCCCAGTTGAGCACCAGCGACGCCAGCGCCGCGCCGGCCAGGAAGCGCCAGGCGCGCTCGCCGGGGTCGGGCCAGGGGGCATCGAGGGCCACGCGCAGGAGGTCCAGCAGAGCGTAGAGCCAGGCGCCGCCGGCCAGGATCGCGCCGAGCGGGCTCGCGGCGAGGGCGGCGGCCACGTCGCCGTGCGCCAGGGCCACGAAGGCGTGGGTCATGCCGCAGGTGGCGCAGGGGAGGCCGGCGACGGCCTTGAGCGGGCACGTCCAGGGGAGGCCCAGCACCGGCAGGAAGCGCGCCGCCAGGAAGGAGAGGGCGGCGATGCCGGCGAAGACCTCGGGGTGGCCGAGGCGCGGCGTCCGGCGCCAGGCGATCGCCACGCGATTCACCCTCCGTGCTTGGAGGCGGCCGCCAGGAACCCGAACAGCGCGGCCCCGCCGCAGCAGCACAGGCACAGCAGCGCCCCCGGCAAGAGCGTCGCCGCGGCGGCCTTGCCGCTGCCGCAGCGCTGGGCCTCGCCTAGGCCCACGATGGTCGCCACCAGGAACCAGACGAAGGCTGCCAGGGGGGCGAGCCCGGGCACCGGCGCCGCCGCCACCAGCTGGACGGCGGAGGCGTAGCCCACCACGGTGAGGGTGGCCTCGAAGCGGCGGGGGGCCGCCTTGAGCACGAGCAGGAACAGGTGGATGACGCCGGCGGTGAGGAACAGGGTGACCGCGGCGTAGAGCGGGGCGCCGACGAGGCGCGCCGCCAGCATGCCCGGGTGCGTGCCGGAGAGGAACTCCATGATGCGGGGGTCGAGCTCCGCCTCCTGCTGCGGCAGGCG
>DASRTO010000442.1:0-1740 GCA_035655915.1 Anaeromyxobacteraceae bacterium | reverse complement strand
GCCAGGAAGGCGCGGGCCGCCTCCGAGAGCCCCTCGGCCCGCCGCCAGGCCGCGAAGAAGCGCCGCGGGACCCGCAGCCCCTCGACCGGAACCAGCCGCAGCGCCCCCGAGCGCACCTCCCCTTCCACCGAGAGGCGGGAGGCGAAGCCTGCCCCCAGGCCGGCGGCCACCGCCGCCTTGAGCGCCTCCACGCTGGACACCTCCAGCTCCACCGCCTCCGGGTCGAGCGAGGTCCCCATAGCCTCCAGCTGGGCCTCCACCACCGCCCGCGTCGCCGAGCCGGGCTGCCGCTCCACCCGCGGCAGGCGCGCCAGCACCTCCGGGGACACCGGGCCGGGCGGCACCAGGCGCTGAGAGGGAGCCGCCACCAGCACGATCTCGTCCTCCGCGAAGTCCTCGAAGTGCAGCCCCGGGTCGTCGCGGCGGGATCCCACGAAGGCCAGCTCCACCCGCCCGGCGGCGAGGTCCGAGAGCACCTCGTCGGTGTCCTTGACGGTGAGGCGCAGGTGGGCCTCCGGGTGGCGCCGGGCGAAGGCCGCCGCCAGGCGCGGCAGCAGGTACTCGCCCGGGGTGGTGGAGGCCCCCACCAGCACCGGGGCCCGCGCCAGCAGCGACGGCGACGGCAAAGCGGGCTCGGCCGGCTCGGGCGAGGCGCTGGCGGCCTCGACCTGGTAGAGGCGCCCCAGGTCCGAGGCGGTGAGATCCTCGCGCCGGCGGTCGAAGAGCACCCGGCCGGCGCGGAGCCCCACCACCCGCGGGAAGTGCGGCAGCACCGGCTCCAGCTGATGCGTGGAGAGCACCAGCGCCCGCCCCCGGGCCGCCCGCACCAGCAGCTCGATGATGGCGGCGGCCCGCCGCGGGTCCACCGAGGCGAAGGGCTCGTCGGCGACGATGGCCTCCGGCCCCTGGTAGAGCACCCGCGCCACTGCCACCCGCTGCTGCTCGCCGCCGGAGAGGCGGTCCACCCGCTCGTGGAGCCGGCCGTCGAGGCCGACCTCGCCGAGGACCGCCGCCACCGCCGACCGCTCCGCCGCCCGCAACGGGGCCAGCGCCAGGCCAAGCAGGCCGCGGCGGCCGAGCGCGCCCATGAGCACGTTCTCGAGGACGCTCGCCTGCGGCACGAGGTGCAGCAGCTGGTACACCGTTCCCACGCGGGCTCGCAGGGCCCTGAGCGCCGCCGGGCTCAGGCAGCCCGTCTCCTGGCCGAGCACCCGCACCCGGCCGGATGTCGGGGCGAGCGAGGTGTTGAGGACCGAGAGCAGGGTGGACTTTCCGGCGCCGCTCGGCCCGATGACCGCCACCCGCTCGCCGGGCCGGACGGTGAGGCTGACCCTGTCCAGGGCCGTCACCGCGCCGAAGCGGATCCCGACCTCGTCGAGCTCGAAGGCCGGCGCGCCGTGGCCGCCGGCTCCGGTGCTGGGGTTCCCCTGGGTCGCCACGATGTCGAGATGGCCGCCGGCGCACCGCCCGGGCGACCCGCCCCCCGCGCCTGTGGGTGAACGAGGCTCGCTGGTCCGTTTCTAGCCGGACGCCCGCCGTCCCGCACCACCCCCCACACGGGCCTCCAGGGGAGGCGACCCAGCCAGGGGGTCGCCGCCAGGGCGCGGCACGGGCAGTATCGGGGCCCTGGAGGAAGCCATGGCCACGCCCGGTACCTCGGAAACCGTGGAGATCGCCCATCCCGCCGCCGGTCCGCTGCGGCTCGCCCTGGCGGTGGGAGCGTGCCGCCTGGCGGTGAAG
>DASRTO010000441.1:0-3882 GCA_035655915.1 Anaeromyxobacteraceae bacterium | reverse complement strand
CAGGCGGTGGAGGCCATGAAGGCCGGGGCCTACGACTACTTCCGCAAGCCCTTCGAGACCGAGGAGCTGCTCTCGGCGGTCCGGCGGGCGGTGGAGGCGGTACGGCTCCTGGCCGAGAACGAGCGGCTCAGCGGCGAGCTGGCCCTGTCGCGGACCATGGTCTACGCCTCGCGGGCCATGAGCCAGCTGGGGCAGCTGGTGGCGCGGGTGGCACCGCGCGATGTGACCGTGCTCATCACCGGGGAGAGCGGCACCGGCAAGGAGCTGGTGGCCGAGGCCATCGTGCGCGCCTCGCGGCGGGCCGACCGCCCCTTCGTGCGCTTCAACTGCGCGGCGCTGGTGCCGGAGCTGGCCGAGGCCGAGCTCTTCGGCCACGCCCGGGGGGCTTTCACCGGCGCGGTGCGGGCCCGCCCCGGCCTGTTCGGCGAGGCCGACGGCGGGACCATCCTCCTCGACGAGGTGGGGGAGCTGGCCCCGGCGGCCCAGGCCAAGCTCCTGCGCGTGCTGCAGGAGGGGGAGGTCCGGCCGGTGGGCGAGGAGCGGGCCCGCACGGTGGACGTGCGGGTGCTGGCCGCCACCCACCGCGACCTCGAGGAGCGCGTGGCCAGGGGCGCCTTCCGCGAGGACCTCTACTGGCGGCTGGCGGTGGTGCGCCTGGAGGTGCCGCCGCTGCGCCAGCGCCCCGAGGACGTGCCGGTGCTGGCCCGCCACTTCCTGGCCCGCTTCGCCGACCGCTTCGGGGTGGCCCCCCTCCACGTCCCCGACGGGCTCATGGAGCGCCTGCTGGCGCACCACTGGCCGGGCAACGTACGCGAGCTGGAGCATGCGCTGGAGACACTGGTGGCGCTCTCGGCCGGCGGCGAGCTGGACCTGTCGCTCCTCCCCGGGCGCGACCTCCCCGCGGCGGAGGGGGCCTCGGCGACGCACCTGCGGCCGCGCCTGGAGGCCTACGAGCGCGGCCTGCTGGTGGAGGCGCTCCGGGCCGCCGGGGGGAACCGCAGCCAGGCCGCCCGGCGGCTGGGGATCTCCCGGGTCACCCTCCACGACAAGCTGCGCAAGCACGGCCTGGCCGGCTCCGGCGAGGGGTAGGGTCCCGGGCCGCGGGACTTCCACCCTTCCGCGCCCGGTCGCACCCGCGGTATGTATCAAGCCGCCGGGGAGGATCGTCTGGCCAGCAAGCGAACGCCATCTGCGGGGAGAACACGCCGCCGCGCCTCCCGAACGGCGCTCGCCACCTCGGGTGGCCAGGCGGCGCCGCGCGCCCGCCCCGCCCCGCCGAGGCTCGAGCTCGAGGCCCTGCTGCCGAGCTTCCCGGCGTTGCTCTTCCTCGTCGACGGAGACGGCCGGATCCTGGACTACCGGGGCGGGGAGGAGCTGTACCTGCCGCCGCGGTCGTTCCTGGGCCGGCGGGTGGAGGAGGTGCTGCCACCCGCGGCCGGGTCCAAGCTGGCGGAGGCGGTGACCCGGGCCCGCGACGGCCAGCCGGTGCTGGTGGACTACTCGCTGCCCTTCCCGGAAGGCGAGCGCCACTTCGAGGCCCGGCTGCGGGCCCTCGCCGGCGGCCGGGTGACGGCCCTGTGCACCGACGTCACCGCGCGGCGCCGGGCCGAGGAGGCGCTGCGCCAGAGCGAGGAGCGTTTCCGAGCCCTCATCGAGTACGCCTCCGACCTGCTGGTGGTTCTCGACGAGCAGGCGGCCATCACGATGGTCAGCCCGGCGGTCAAGGAGGGGCTGGGCTGGGACCCGGAGGAGATGCTGGGCCGGCGCGGGCGCGAGTTCATCCATCCGGAGGACGTGCCGGAGGCCCTCCGGTGCCTCCAGGCGGTGATCGCCGCGCCCCAACGGGCGGTGCACACCACCATCCGGCTGCGGCACCGCGACGGCGGCTGGCGCGTCGTCGAGTCGACCCTCCGGAACCTGCTCCACGTCCCGGCGGTCCGGGGCATCGTCAGCAACGGGCGCGACATCACCGAGCAGCGGCAGCTGGAGCAGCGCCTGCTGCAGGCGCTGAAGCTGGAGAGCGTGGGCCGGCTCGCCGGCGGGGTGGCCCACGACTTCAACAACCTGCTGGTGGCCATCCTGGGCTACGCCCAGTTCCTGGAGGAGGGCATCCGCGCCGGGAAGCCCAGCCTGGAGGACCTGGCCGAGATCCGGGAGGCGGGCGAGCAGGCGCGCGACCTGACTCGCCAGCTTCTGGCGGTGGCGCGCCGGCAGGTGGTGGAACCGGTGGTGATGGACCTGAACGGCGTGCTGCGGGACGCGGAGCGGCTGCTGCGCCGGGTGCTGGGCGAGGACGTGGTCCTGACGGTGATCCCCGCTCCGGACCTGTGGCGCGTCAAGGCCGATCCGGCGCAGGTCCAGCAGGTGGTGCTGAACCTGGCGGTGAACGCACGCGACGCCATGCCCCGTGGCGGCACGCTGGTACTCGAGACCGCCAACGTCGAGATCGACGATCGGTACGCCCAGGCCCACCCGGGCGTGCGCCCGGGCCGGTACGCGCGGCTGGCGGTGAGCGACTCGGGGGTGGGCATGTCGCCCGAGGCCCGGGCTCATCTCTTCGAGCCGTTCTTCACCACCAAGCCCGCCGGCGAGGGGACCGGCCTGGGCCTCGCCACCGTCTACGGGATCGTCCAGCAGGCCGGCGGCCACGTCTCGGTCCACAGCGAGACCGGCCGCGGCACCTCGTTCCAGATCCACCTGCCGCGCACCGAGGAGGCGGAGGCGGGCCCCGAGCCGGCCGCGGCGCGGCGGGACATCGGCGGCGACGAGACGGTGCTGGTGGTGGAGGACGCCCCCGCGGTGCGCGAGCTGGCGGTGAGGGCGCTGGAGGAGGCGGGCTACCGCGTCCTCCAGGCCCGCAACGGCCGGGAGGCGCTGGCGGCGGCGGGAGCCCCCGGCCCGGTGCACCTGGTCCTCACCGACGTGGTCATGCCCGACATGAGCGGGCCGCAGCTGGCCCAGGCGCTGGGGCGGAACCGGCCCGGGACGCGGGTGCTCTACATGTCGGGGTACACCGAGAACACCGTCGTCCACCACGGCGTGATCGACGCCGGGGTCAGCTTCCTCGCCAAGCCCTTCACCCCGACCACCCTTCTGGAAAAGGTGCGCCAGGTCCTCGACGCATCGTGAAGGCCCCGTGCGCGCCGGCGGGCCCAGGGCCCGGGCGACGCGAAAGCCGCCGCGCGGCCTCGTCCGGCGTCATCGCGCCGGGGCGCACAGCCCGCCGCAATCGGCTCCGCCGGACCACGGGGCGCAGTCGTCCCGCGGGTCGTCGACGCAGGTCTGCCCCTCCGGGCAGGGGATGCCCGCGATCCCGCCGCAGAAGACGGGGTTGACGCATACGGCCGCGCAGCCAGACGCCCCCGGCAGGCACGGGTGGCGCGGGTCGACGACGCAGACATGGCCGGAAGGGCACGGCGGACAACGCAAACGAGCCAAGCCCTCGCTCACGGCGGCGGGCACCCCGCAGGCGGCGAGGAGCGCTGCGACCGACATGGTCAGCGCGATCCGCGGCATGGCGTGCCCTTCTTCGGCGCGATGTTACTCCCCCCGGGCACCGGGGGCGCAGCACCCGGTCGGGGCGGATCAGCATCAGCACGCCCGCGAACCGCGCGTTTGCCTTCGGTGTACCTTCCGAGTACACGCCTCTCGCCGTCGCGCCGTGAGGACGGCGGCAGCACGGCGCGGCCACGGACTCCGCGCCCGGCGCGAGGACCGTGCCGGAGGGGGAGGCCCGAAGGCGACCCGAGGCGACCCCTCAGCGCCGCAGCGCCTCGGCCAGCTCCGCGTAGAGGTGGATGGCGCTGCGGGTGGCCTTGTCGAGATCGGCCAGGTCCACGCTCTCGTTCTCGGCATGGGCGTTGGAGTACGGGTCCTCCACGC